>DASZRO010000031.1 GCA_035550055.1 Mycobacteriales bacterium
GCCTGCTTGGACCCGACCGCGTACTGGCGAGACACGTCCGAGACCTGGGTCATCGCCGAGACCACCTGATCAGACGCCGAACGCTGCTGCTGCGTGGCCACCGAGATCTCCTTGGCCGCAGTCGTCGTCTCATCCACCATCGCCGAGATCCGCTCCAACGCATCCACCACCCCACGCGCCAGCTCAGAACCCGTCCGCACCTCCTTCGACCCCTCCTCACTAGCCAGAATCGTCGCCGAGGTCTCCGCCTGAATCTCCGACACGATCGCCGAAATCTGCCCCGTCGACTGCTGCGCCCGCTCCGCCAGCTTGCGCACCTCCGCCGCCACCACCGCGAACCCGCGACCGTTCTCCCCCGCCCGCGCCGCCTCGATCGCCGCGTTCAACGCCAACAGATTCGTCTGATCCGCCAAATCATTGATCACATCCAGAATCCGGCCGATCTCTTGACCCTTCTCACCCAACGACAACGCCCGATCACCGATCTGCTCCACCCGCTGCGCGATCGTGTCCATCGCATCCACACTCGCCGACACCGCCTCACGCCCATCCTCGGCATGACGCAACGTCTCCGCCGCATACCGCGCCACCGACTCCGACGTCTCCGCGATCTGCGCCGCCGTCGCCGCCAACTCCTCAATCGTCGCCGTCGTCTCCGACACCGCCGACGACTGCTGCGTTGCCGACGCCGCATGCTCCTCCGCCGACGCCAACAGCTCATGCGCCGAGGAGATGATCTGGTCTCCCCCCACCCGGATCTGGCCGACCAGGCCCCGCAGGTTCTCCAAGGTGTTGTCGAAGGAGAGCGCCAGCTGGGTCAACAGCTCCTCGTCGACCTGCCCGGTCTCGACCCGGACGGACAGGTCGCCCCGAGCCGCCGACCGCAGCGCCATCGACAGCCCCTGCACGGTGTGCTGCAGCTGCTCGCGCTCGGCGTCGGCCTGGCGCCGCTGCGCCTCGAGCCGTAGCGCCACCGCCGTACCCAGCACCGTGACCAGCGGGATGGCAGAGGCCACCAGGATCAGCGGACCGGCCGTCGCCTTGTTCAGATCGTGCGCGATCGCCGTGGCGCCGATCACCACGCCGACGTAGCCGGCCCCGACCACGATGGCCAGCAGCCGGTTGGGGGCGATCACCGCGGCGGCTGCGGCGTTGACGATGACCAGCACCCAGAACGGTCCGGTCACCCCTCCGGTGAGCGCCATGATCGCGGTGACGACGGCGAAGTCGAGGACGCCGATCAGCCCGACGAGCGGGTTCTCCAGGCTCGGGGCGTTAGTTCTCGCCCACGTCATCATCGGTACGGCGAGCACGCCGAGCAGCCCGACCAGCAGCCACAGGTAGATGACGTTGGCGTGATCGTGCGTGGGCCCGCTCGACGTCGTGCGGTCGATGACGACCACGGCCACGGCGACCGCGATGAGCTTGCCGAGCGACACGAGGGTCGCCTCGAGTCTCAGCCGGTCATACATGCATGGCCCCCAAACTGGACGGTCAGGTCGGCTCGCAGATGCGACAGGGCTTCATGCTCTTGGCCTGCGCCGCGGTGACGCGGCGCAGGCCAGGACGTCCTGACACGATCGGGCAGTCCGGGTTGTGGAAGTTGGTACCGCTGGCTGTCGCTACATACGACGCGGTGGCTGCGATACCTGCCGTGCCTGCCGATGCGGCGGCGACCGGCGCACCGCCACGCTCCGCCAGTGCCCGCAGCAGTTCCTGGTGCTGCTCAGCGGAGATCCGCAGGTTCTCGAGGTGGTGCAGCTCGGCCTGGTCGTACATGCGGTAGAGCCAGTGCGCCCAGAAGAAGAAGCCCCCGACGATGACGAAGGCCAGGCCGAGCACACCTCCGCTGATGAGGTACGGGATCTGCTGCTGGTCGACCCGGCCGTGCGCTGCACCCTGCCATCCCAGGACGATCACCGCGATGCCGATCGGCAGCAGCAACGCGCCGGCGATGGCCTGCCACGTGTTGCGCAGGTCGAGACCGTCACCACTGATCCGGTCGCGAACGCTGCGCCGAGGCTCGGCCGCGCTGCGCGCCCGCGCGCTGTCGTCGGTCACGGTGGTCATGGAGTCCTCCCACGTAGGAGCTGCCAGTTGGCGTATGTCAGCAATGGCCCGGCGGCCAGCACCGCGATCAGCAAGGCGATGACCACCCACTCGGTGCGGACCGGTACGCCGAGCGCGGTCGGCTGCTCACCGGCGATCAGCGGGGCCGTCCCGCCGCCGGGACTGGTCGCCACCCCACCGGTCGAGGGCAGGCCGCAGCCGGTGCACGGCGGGACGACGCCGCCGGTCTGCGATCCGGTGGTCGGCGACGAGGTCGACCCGGTGCTCGGCGGCGTCACGGGCGGCAGGTTGACGTCCGGCTGCAGTGTCGCCGCCGCGCTGGCCTGACTCATCCCGAGCGCGAGCTCGACACCGACCGAGTTCGGGACCGGGATCGGCAGCTGCGGCGCGATCTTGCCGAGATCGGGCAGGTTGTCGTCTTCGAACTTGATCAACACCGCGCCGGAGGTGGCCTGCGCGCCGGTGCCGGTCTTCGTGACCTGCGGCGCCAGCGTGGTGATCGACAGGCCGATCTTCTGGAGGGTGGCGAGCAGCTTGTTGGCGGTCTGGACGAGTACGCCGGCCTGGCCCTTGCCGTTGAGAGTGATGCCGTCCGGGCCGATGGATGCGGCCAGACCGGCGACCTTGACGCTGCCGATGTTCGTCGTCGTCGCCGGCGTGCCGTGATGGCCGTCCGAGGCCGTGGTCGCGGTGGTGTCGATGCCGTCGATGGTGATCACGCCGGCGATGGTGATGCGTCCGATGTGGGTCTCGGCGCTGTTCGACACGGACGCGGCGTTGACCGCGGCGTTGGTGATGCTCTTCGCGGACGCGACCTCGATCAGCGGGACGCCCTTGGACGAGCCCAGCGGCGAGAGGTCGGTGACGGCGGCCTGGGCGTTCGTGGCGCCCGCGGCCGACGTGGTGGTGGCGCTGCCGATCCCGAGCGGGCCCGTGGGTGTGAAGCTGCCCGTCGTTCCCGCGCGCACCTGGGCGGGAAAGGTGGAGCGAGCCAGCACAGGATCGTTCAGCAGGTTCACCAGCGCCTGCGGAATGCTCGCGGAGAACGTCTGCAACGCGTTGCCCGCCGTTGCGACCGCATCTCCGGGCCAGACGGGCGAGGCGATGCCGGCGGTCGACGGGCCGGTGGTCGAGGTGCTGTTGGCGTAGGGCACCGACGCCTGGATGAAGTTGCCCAGGGTCGGGTCACCGAGCGGGACGAGACCGGGGAGCAGCAGCTGGAGCTGGATGCCCGCGCTCGTCGCGGAGGTGTTGAAGCCGGCCAGCTCACTCGCCGGCGCGGCTGGGGTGGAGCCGGCCGAGGCAGGCGCGGCGAGATAGGCGGCGGTCGGCAGGCCGACCAGCAGCGCGGCGGCGAGCGCGGCCCGCCAACGGGAGGCGGTCATGCGCCGATCCCGAGGTAGGCGGCGTTGAGCGCGCCGGAGGCGCGCAGGTCAGCGGGCTCCCCCATGTCGAGGATTGTCCCCTTCTCCATCACATATCCGTAGTCAGCGAGCTCCAGCGCGGCGTCGACGTACTGCTCGATCAACAGCATCGACAGCCCTCCCTTCGCGGCTTCCCGGATCGCGTCGAACAGCTGCTGGGTCACGCGCGGCGCGAGACCCATCGAAATCTCGTCGAGCATGAGCAGCTTCGGGCGCGAGGCAAAGGCCCGGGCGAGCGCCAGCATCTGCTGCTCGCCACCGGACAGCGTGCCGGCGACCTGGGCGAGCCGGGTGCCGAGCACCGGGAACATCGCCACCGCCTGGTCGATCATCGACTCGGGCTCGGCACGGCGCTGCGCGTACGTCGCCATCTGGAGGTTCTCGCGCACGGACAGGCTGCGGAAGATGCCCCGGCCTTCCGGCACGTGCAGCACACCGAGACCCGAGATGCGATGCGGCGCGACCCGGTTCAACGGCTTGCCGTTCAGCCGGATCTCGCCGCTGGACGGGCGCACCAGCCCGGAGATCGCGCGAAGCGTGGAGGTCTTGCCGGCGCCGTTGGGCCCGAGGAGTGCAACGACGCACCCTTCCGGCACGACCATGCTGACGTCGGAGAGCGCCCGCATCCCCCCGTAGGAGACGCTCACCCGGTCGAGCTCCAGAAGCGCGGCCACCTACGCCGCCTCTCCCAGGTACGCCGCGATCACCGCGGGATCGTCCTGCACCTCGGCGGGCGTGCCGCGACAGATCATCCGCCCGAAGTCCAGCACCGTGATCTGCCGGCAGACCTCCATGACCAGGCGTACGTCGTGCTCGACCAGCAACACCGCCGGCACCGGCCCGTCGCCGAGTCCACGAGCGGGATCGGTCAGCTCGAGCAGGAGGTCGCGGAACATCGCCGTCTCACCGCCGTCGAGACCCGAGCTGGGTTCGTCGAGCAGCAGCAGCCGCGGCTGCGCGCACATCGCCCGACCGAGCTCGACGATGCGGCCGAGCCCGGTGGGCAGGGTGCCGGCCTTGCGGTCGGCGATGCCGGTCAGGTCGAGCCGCGCGATGACGGCATCGACCAGCTCACGGCCCTTCTCCCCGCCGCGGCCGAACACGCCACCCGGGGTCTTCGCCTCCCAGGCAGCGCGCAGGTTGTCGCGGACCGACATCCCACCGAAGAGCTCGAGTCGCTGGAAGGTTCGTGCGATCCCGGCGCGGCCGCGCCGGTTCGGCGACCAGCGAGTGATCTCGTTGCCGTCGTAGTGAACGGCGCCCTTCGTGGGTCGCTGCAGCCCGGTGATGACGTTGAACAAGGTGGTCTTGCCCGCGCCGTTCGGCCCGATCAAACCGGTGATGCCCGACGACGCGACGTCGATGTCCACGTCGCCGAGGGCGACGAGACCGCCGAACTGCACCGTGATGCCGGACGCGGACAGCAGCGAGTCAGCCATGCTGGCTCACCGGCTCGGGCCGTCGGCGTACGTCGTGGGTCTGCGCGAAGCGCAGCGCGCGGCTGTAGAGCACCGCCGAGGACGCCCGCAGCTGCGCGAGCATGACCTGCGGGAGGCCGTCGGGCTCGCGAGCGATCGCGACGACGCTGACCGCGATCCCGAGCGGGAGGTACTTGTCGACGGCGGTCGGCAACGGCAGCAGCTGCACCAGGTCGAAGCCGCCGGCGATGACCGCCCCGCTGACCAGTGACCGCCCGCCGAGCACGACGACGAGCAGCAGCTCGAGCGAGGTGTTGAAGGAGAACTGGCTGGGGTCCACCGCGGTCTGCGTCATCGCCAGCAACGTCCCGCCGACTGCCGCCACCGCCGCGCATGCCGCGAACACGGCGAGCTTCGTCACGGTGACGCTGGCGCCGAGCGTCGCGGCGGCGTTCGGTGCGTCGCGGATCATCTGCAGGCGCCGCCCGACCGGTCCGCGGCGCAGCAACCAGGCGCCGGCGGTGGCGACGACCAGCACGATCGCGCACAGGTAGTACTGCGCGTGGACGCCGGCCAGCGAGATCGGCCCGATCTTCGCCGTCGTCAACGTGATGCCCGTGATGCCGCCGCTGATCGAGCGCATCGTGAAGAACACGTTGTCCATGACCAACGCGAACGCCATCGTCGCCAGAGCGAGGAACAGCCCGGTCAGCCGGAGGACGAGCGCGCCAATGAGCAGGCTGACCGGCACCGCGATGAGAACTGCCACCAGGACGGCCAGCGGGAACTTGCCGGCGTCGGTGCCGGCGATGTGTGCCGCGGTGAAGGCGCCGATTCCTGCGAAGCTCATCTGGGCGAGCGAGATCTGCCCGGTCCAGCCGGTGAGGACGACCAGGGTCAACGCCACGACGGCGTAGGCCATCGCCTCGGCCAGCGAGTGCACCGTGGCGGCTGCGAAGACGTTCGGCAGGACCGCGAGCGCGACGATCGCGCCGACCGCCCACAGCCCGCCGTCGCGCAGCGGGCTGGCGACCGGCCGGGAGCTCGCCAGCGGCCGCGCGGAGGCCCGCACCTCGGTCAGCCGCCTGCCGTAGGCGACGAGGAGGACGAGCAGGGCGAGGTAGGGAATCGACGTCTCGAGGTTGGCGACGAAGCTCGAGTTGCTGCCGTACTTGGCGAGGATGTTGTCGATCAGCCCGAGCGCGAGGGAGCCGGCGAAGGCCAACGGCAGGTTCGTCAACCGGCCCAGCACCGCCGGCGCGAAGGAGTAGATCACCAGGAACGGCAGCACGTAGGTGACCAGGCCCTCCTGCGCGGAGAGCAGGATTCCGGCGATCGCCGCGAAGATCGTCGAGATGATCCAGGCGGCCTGGCTGACCATGCCGGGGCTGACCGCGACGAGCGAGGCGAGGTCGCGGTTGTCGACCACGGCGCGGGTCGCGGTGCCCAGCCGGGTTCGTCGCAGCAACAGCGACAGGCCGACCGCCATCGCCACCGCCAGCAGGAAGGTGCCCGCCTCGTTACCGGTGATCGTGACGTTGCTGAACACGGTGAACTGGCCAGAGGGAAAGATCGTGTTGAGCTGCTCGTCAGTCGAGCCGAACACGATCGGGACGAGCGTCGTGAAGAAGGCGAGGACGCCGAGTGACACGACGATCTGCACCTCGGGCGCGCTCGAGGCGAGCGAGCGGAACATCGCCTCGAGAATCAGCCCGAGGATCGGCGCAACGACGACGAGCAGCAGCGGGATGGCGATCCACTGGTCGAGGCCCCAGCGGTCACGGAACTGCCAGAAGACGTAGGCGCAGAACATCGCGATGCCGCCGTACGCGAAGTTGAAGATGCCCGTCGTCTTGTAGGTCAAGACGATGCCGAGCGAGGCCAGCGAGTAGATCGCGCCGGCGAACAGCCCGAGGACGATGAAGGGGAGCAAGGCGGCAGCGGCCTACGCCGGTCCGACCGGGACGTAGCCGCTCGAGCAAGCGACACCCTTCTTCGGATACAGCGGATACCAGTCGTCGCCCTTCACCTGGACCAGGTCGTAGCACTTCGTGGTGCCGTGCTCGCTCGGGGTGTACGGCCCGAACATCCCGCCCGTGGTCCAGTTCTTGATCGACTTCAGCGCAGCGGTCAGTGACGCCCGCGTCGGGTTCCGGCCGGCCTTCAGCAACGCGTAGATGAACATCTGCGTGTCGGCCCAGGACTCGATGCCGAACTCGCTGGTGTCCGTCCCGGGCTCGTAGGTGGCGAGCTCGGAGGTGAACAGCTGCATCGTCGGGTTGGCCTCGGTCGTCGGGATCGAGGGCATGAAGACGACGAAGCCTTGCGCGGCGGACTCGCCCGCGGACTGGATCTGCGCCGGGCCGTAGACGCCCTGCGTGGTGAACTTCAGCTTCGGGTTGTAACCCTGCGACTGCATGTCGCGCAGCATGTCGGCGTTGCCGACGTTGTCCATGACGGTGAACACGGAGTCGCAACCCTTGGACTTCATCGTGGCGACGATCGAGCCCATGGTCGCGCCGGGTGCCGCCGGCACGGCGTAGTTCGCGTAACAGATGCCGACACCGGCGTGCTGGAGCAGTACGCCGTACTGCTTCGCGACGTCGGCGGCGACCGGGATGCTGTAGGCGAGGATCGCGACGTTCTTCGGCAGCAGACCGGCGTGCTCGAGGTTCTCGGCGGTGATCGGCGGGAGGTAGGCCTCCTTGCCCTTGATGACGAAGCTGCCGCCGTCGGCCGACCAGTAGTTCGGCACCTGCGACCGGTCGGCGTTGGCGGCGCGGCCGATGTCCGGCACTCCCGCCGCCGTCATCTGGGTGATGCCGCCGTTGTCGCCGTCCGACGTCGAGCCGACGAACGCGAGCACCTTCGGCAGCAGGTACTCGATCTCAGCGGTGTGGGTGCTCGACGACTGCTGGTCGTCCTGCACCTTCAGGTCGATCTTGCGACCGCAGATGCCGCCGTAGCGGTTCACGGCCTCGACCGCGGCGGTCACCGCGTTGACGGCGGGGTTGAACTCCCCCGAGACGGTGCCGGTCAGGCCGCTGACGTTGCCGATCGTGATCGAGGTCGGCGTGACGCCCGGCGCGGACGCCTTGTTGCCGGCGGTGCCGGTGCAGTACGCCGCCTCGGCCTGCGGGTTGAAGTTGAAGTTTCCGACGGTCAGGTTCGCCAGCGACGAGCTCTGCGTGCCGGAGCCGGTCGCCGGGTTGGCCGACGTGCCGGGATTCGTCGCGGGGCCGGTCGTGGTGGCGGTGCCCGTCCCGGAGGTGGTGCCGGTGCCCGTCCCCGCGCCGGTCCCGAGGCCGGTTCCGTTCGTGGGCAGGGTCGCCGTGCCGGTGCCGCTGTCGCCGGTCCCGGTCGGCAGCGAACCGGTGTTCACCTGTGCACTGCCTGACGCGCCGTAGTACGGCGAGACCCGCGCCCCGCACGCGGTCAGCACGAGGCACCCGACGATGAGCAGGGCGGAGCCAGACCGTCTCATGCGCGTGAAATTAACATTGACGTCAACAAAAGGTAAGGCACCTCGCGGCAGGTGGCTGATCCGGACTTATCCGGCGGGGCGCGGCTGCACGATCACCGTCGGGACGTTGGTGAGGGCACCGCCGCGGACGACGGCTTCGACGACCCGGACCAGCTCCTCCACCGGCAGCAGCGTGCCGGTGATGAGCCCTTTGGTGAACCAGCCGGTTCCGAGCTCGGTGGCGAGCTCGGTGTCCCACGCGTTCGCGAACTCGGTCATCGCGTCGCCTTCTCCGCCTGCGCAGTCGCCGACCACGATCCGGGTGAAGCCGACCGTCGGGTGCTCGGCTCGCCAGCACTCGACCAGCTTGTTGAGCGCCGCCTTGCTGACGAGGTAACCGGCCAGGCCGGGCCACGGCGGCGTCTCCGACGTACTGATCGAGGACAGGTAGGCCGCCGTGCCGGCGGACTCCTTCAGATAGGGCAACGCAGCGGCGGTGATGCTGTTGGCACCGATCACATTGGTGTCGAACGCCCAGTGGAAGGTGTCCTTGTCGAGGTCTTCGATCCGTGACAGCGGGCCGACCCCGGTCGCGTAGACGAGGGCGTCGATGCCACCGAGGGCTTCGGCCGCGGCCTCGATCGCCGACTTGCAGGACTGCGCATCCGTCACGTCGCAACGGATCGCGATCGCGCCGTTGCCGGCCTCCGCGGCCGCCGCGTCGAGGCGTTCCTGGCGCCGCGCGAGCAGGGCGACCGAATCCCCTGCCTTCGCCAGCCCGATCCCGATGCACCGGCCGAGCCCACTCGAGGCGCCGACGACTACCGCTCTCATCAATCCCCACCTGTCAGAGGAACCTTCGACATTGACGTCGAAGTCACAAGAACCGGATCATAGGCATCCACGCCGTTGTCCACCTCGAGGAAGTCTGCAACATCTCATGCTCGTGACGCTCGGCCCCGACCAAGAGGTGCTGCACGACACGACGTCGCGCTTCCTCGACGAGCAGATGCCGGTCTCGACGGTTCGCACGTTCCGTGACGACCCCGCCGGCTTCGACCCGAAGTACTGGATGCGCGGCGCCGAGCTCGGCTGGACCGCGCTCCTGGTCGGCGAAGACGCCGGAGGCGGCAGCGTCAGCGGCAACCCGCTGCAGGATCTCAGCCTCATCGCCTACGAGTTCGGCACCCACGCTGCGCCCGGACCGCTCGTGCCCGCCAACGTCGTCGCCAGCGCGCTCGACGTCACCGGCGGCACGCACGCCGAGGCGCTGGGCGCGGTCATCAGCGGCGAGGCGATCGCCACCTGGTGCCTGAGCGAGCCCGCACCCGGCGACCGGCTCGACGACGTGTCGCTGACGATCGAGGCGGACGGCGACGACCTCGTCCTCGACGGCATCAAACGCCCGGTCGAAGCGGGCGCGCAGGCCGACTACCTGCTCGTGACCGGACGGACCGGCGCCGGCCTGTCGCAGGTGCTGGTGACCTCTGACGCGCCGGGCATCAGCATCACCCCGCTGGAGTCCGTCGACCTGACCCGACGGTTCGCAGCCGTGCGGTTCGACGGCGTACGCGTTCCCCGTTCGGCCCTGGTGGGCGAGCTCGGGGCGGCCGGCGAGCAGGTGCGTCGGCAGCGCAACATCGCGATCGTGCTGCACATGGCCGAGTCGACCGGCGCGATGCAGCGGGCGTTCGACATGACCCGGGCGTGGGTCGCGGATCGCTACTCGTTCGGCCGGTCCCTCGACTCCTACCAGGAGATCAAGCACCGGATGGCCGACCTGCTGTCGTGGCTGCACGCCTGCCACGGGATCAGCGACGCCGCCGTCGCTGCCATCGACCGCGGCGACCCGGTCGCGGATGAGTACGTCAGCGCCGCCAAATCCTACGTGGGCGAGTACAGCGTCGAGCTGTTGCAGGACTGCGTCCAGCTGCACGGCGGTATCGGCGTCACCTACGAACACGACCTGCACCTCTACCTGCGGCGGGTCACGGCGAACCGCGCGGTCTACGGCACACCGTTGGAGCACCGGCGCCGACTGGGCGCGCTCACGATCGCGCGGGAGGCCGCCACCGCATGAGCGCCGACGACATCGAGGACGTCGAGTCCTTCCGGGAGCGGGCCCGCACCTTCATCCGAGCCAACCTCGCGCCGCTCGAGGCCGATTTCAGCCACAGCCCGTTGCGCGCCATCGGCAGCGACGAGGCGGAGCGCGACGGGTTCGCGCGCGACCGTGAGATCCAGCGGCTGCTCTGGGACAACTCGCTGGCCGGGATCTGCTTCCCGAAGGAGTACGGCGGCCTCGGTCTCACCCCGGCGCACCAGAAGGCGTTCAACGCCGAGATCGCCGGCTTCGAATACCCCTCCCGGCTGCAGGCACCGACTTTCGCGCCCTGCGCCGCTGTACTGCTCGACTTCGGCACCGAGGAGCAGAAGCAACGCCACATCCCCGCCATCTTGAAGGGCGAGGAGATCTGGATGCAGCTGCTGTCCGAGCCGAGCGGCGGCTCCGACGTCGCGGGCGCCCTCACCTCGGCGGTGCGTGAGGGAGACGACTGGATCCTCAACGGCTCCAAGGTCTGGACCACCGGCGCCTGGTGGTCGGACTGGGGCCTGGTGCTCGCGCGCACCAACTGGGACGTGCCGAAGCACCGCGGCCTGACGGTGTTCATGATGCCGATCCGCGCCGAGGGCGTGGCGGTCCACCGCATCGAGATGCTCAACGGCTCCAAGGAGTTCTGCCAGGAGTTCCTCACCGACGTCCGGGTGCCCGACAGCGACCGCATCGGTGAGGTCGACGGCGGATGGACCGTCGGAACCCGCTGGATGTACCACGAGCGGATGTTGCTGAACTCGCCGTTGGTCACTGTCCAGGGAAGCGGCGGGCACAGCGACGTCGGTGCCGCGGCGGTGGCGCAGGTCGCGCAAGATGTCGGGCGGGCGGATGACCCCGATGCCCAGCGCATCGTCGGCGAGGTCCGCATGCTCGAGCTGGTCAAGTTCGAGCTCGTGGCGCGAGTCGGCGAGGCGATGCGCACCGGGGCGCTGAACGACCAGAGTGCCGCGATCGGGCGGCTGTTCGGCGGCGTCACGACGTCGCGCTCCTACACGCTGGCCTTCGACCTGGCCGGTCCGGTCGGCGCCGCGTGGTCCGAGACGGACGGCGAGGTGCGCCACACCGGGACCGACTTCCTGATGCGGCAGTCCTCCTCGATCGGCGGCGGGACCCTCGAGATGGCGCGCAACGTCATCAGCGAGCGAGTGCTCGGCATGCCGCGCGAGCGCAGCGTCGACAAGGACATCCCGTTCCGGGAGGTGCCTCGTGGGGCGCCGGCTCAGCGCTGACGGCGGCGACAAGCTCGCCGTCGCGGACCGCCCGCGTTCCCGCAAGGGCGCGCAGACCAGAGCGCGCCTGGTCGAGGCGGCGAAGGCGGTGTTCGAAGCGGACGGCTTCCTCGAGGCCCGGATCACCGACATCGCCGAAGGCGCCGGCGTCTCCCACGGCTCGTTCTACCACTACTTCGACTCGAAGGAGCAGGTGTTCCGCGAGGTCGCCGACGCCCTCGACGACCGGATGAACGCCCCGCTGTCCGACGTCATCCTCGTCGAGAGCTCCCACGCCGGACCGCGCGACCGGATCCGTGAGGGCAACCGCCAGTTCTTCGTCAGCTATCAGCGTGACGCCCGGCTGATCAGCGAGGTCGAGCAGGTTTCCCGCTACGACGACCAGCTCAAGGCGGAGCGCCGTACCCATCTGCGCGCCTACGGCAAGCAGCTCGCCGCGACCATCGAGGAGATGCAGGCTGCGGGCCTCGTCGACCGCGCGCTCAACCCGGAGCTGACCTCGCACGCCATCGGTGCGATGGTCACCCGCTTCGCCGACCTGTGGCTGACCCAGGGCATCGTCGACACGTCGTTGGACGAGGCCGTCGACCAGCTGACCCGGCTGGTCTGCAACGCGCTTCAGCTGCCGGACGAACCGGTTGCGCGTCGCGCTCGCGCCGCCGGTGGCGGTGCCGGCTCGTAGCGGGCGATCCAGCGCTCGACCACTTCTCGCAGCTCCGCGTGACCGGTCTGCAGGCCCAGTGCCTCCTCGAGGACCAGGATCTGTGACAGCCCGGTGACCAGCACCGGCAGCACCACCGGCGGGATGTCGCCGAGCTCCACGCCGTAGCCGGCGAGCACTGAGGTCAGCGCCTCGCGCTGGAGCCTGCGGAACTCCTCGGCGTGGGCGGCCAGCTCCGAGCGGATCGCCTTGCGATGGTTGGCCAGCGCGAACAGCTCGGTGGTGAACGTCGTCCCTGCCGGGTCGGTGGCGACGGCCCACAGCGCCCGCAACGGCGTCGCCGACGTGAGCGCTCTCGCCTGCCGCTCCAGGTTCAGGGCGGCGCCCCGGCGTACCAACGCGAGGAACAGCTCGTCCATCGTGCGGAAGTAGTAGTGCACGAGCTGCGGCTTGAGGCCGGCCCGGCCGGCGACCTTGCGCGAGGTGACCGAGGCGTAACCCTCCTCCACGAGCAGCTGGAGGGCGGCGTCGAGCAGCGCGTCCCGGGTCGCCGAGTCCGCCGCGCCGATCCGCCGCTCGGAGTGCATCCCCGGATGCTCGCACGGGCCGGCCGCCCGCCGAACTCAGGGCCGGTGCTTGACCACCACGCCGCCCTTCATGACGAACGGCACCCGCGCGAACGTGGTCACGTCGCTCGTCGGATCGCCGCTGACGCCGATGATGTCCGCGAGCATGCCAGGGACGATCTGCCCTAGGTCAGGGGTGTCGATGAGGTCGGCGGCAACCGTGGTCGCGGCGCGGATCGCCTGTATCGGCGTCATTCCCCGCTTGACGAGTACGTCGAGCTCCTCGGCGTTGCGCCCGTGCCAGATCGCGGGAGCGTCGGTCCCCAACGCGACCTTGACACCCGCCTCGATGGCCTTGGACAGCGACTCCTTGGCCTTGGGGAACACCTCCGCGGCCTTCGCCTGCAACGACTTCGGCTGGTTGGAGATGTCCCAGTTCTCAGTCAGCGCACAGGTCGAGACCAGGAACGTGCCGGTGTCGACCAACCGCTGGATCGTCTCGTCGCTGATCATCATGCCGTGCTCGATGCAGTCGATTCCGGCGTCGATCGCCGCGTTGACCGCCGCGTCCCCGTGGCAGTGGGTGGCGACCCGGATGCCTCTGCGGTGAGCCTCGTCGGCGATCGCGGCGAGCTCCTCGGTGGAATACTGCTGGGCGCCCGGCGGCCCGGTCGGTGTCATGACGCCGCCGGAGGCACAGCACTTGATGAGCTTCGCGCCATGTCTGATCTGGTAGCGGACCGCTTTGCGGACCTCGTCGACCCCGTCGGCGATGCCCTCTTCGACACTCATCGGCATGATGCCCGGGGCGAGGCCGCTCTGCGCGCTCGGATCGAGATGACCTCCGGTCGGGCAGATCGCATGGCCGGCCGGAATCACCCGCGGCCCCTCGACCCAGCCGGCCTCGATCGCCTCTGACAGGGCGACGTCGACCAGGTAGCCGCCGGTCTTGATGAACAACCCGAGGTTCCTGACGGTGGTGAAGCCGGCGTGCAGCGTCCGCCGGCCGTTGAGGGCCGCGCGAAGGCCCATCTTCACCGGGTCCATCCGCACCGGGTCGGACAGTCCGGCACCCGGGCCGCCGAGGACGAGGTCCACCTCCATGTCCATCAGGCCGGGGACGAGGGTGAGCCCGGGCAGGTCGATCACCTGGTCCGCACCGGCTCCCGCCGCCAGGTCGTCGGTGACGGCGGTGATGCGGTCGCCTTCGACGACGACCTTCGCGCCGTCGAGGACCTCACCACTCGCGACGTCGAGCACGCCCTTCGGCCGAAGCAACGAGACCGTCACGTCCGACACGCTGTGTCCTTCTCTCACTCGCAGGAGCTCCCGTCTTCCGCGTCGCGCTTGTCGAGGAAGACCTTGCCAGCCTTCATCACGAACCGGACGTCCTGCGTCACGGTGATGTCCGACGTCGGATCGCCTGGGACGGCGATGACGTCAGCGAGACAGCCCGGCGCGAGCCTGCCGAGCTCGTCGGCACGGTCGATCAGCTGTGCGCTCGTCAGCGTCGCCGCGCGGATCGCATCCAGCGGGGACATCCCCCGGTCGACCATCGCCCAGAGCTCCTTGGCGTTGTCGCCGTGCGGGATCGCGGGCGCGTCAGTGCCGCACGCGATGCGCACTCCCGCCGCGATCGCTCGTCCCAGCATCTCCCTCGCGCGAGGGAAGACCTCCGCCGCCTTGGCCTGCAGCTCGGGCGCCGCGCGGCTGACGTCGAGCCCCTCCGACAGATAGCTGGTCGGGACGAGGAACGTCCCACGCTCGACCATCAGCCGGACCGTGTCGTCACTCGCCAGCGAGCCGTGCTCGATGCAGTCGACACCTGCGAGTACGCAGGCGCGGATCGCGGTGTCTCCGTGCGCGTGCGCCGCGACCTTGACGCCCGCGCGGTGCGCCTCGTCGACGATCGCGGCGAGCTCGTCGTCGGAGTACTGCTGGGCGCCAGGTTCGCCGCTGTGGGACATCACGCCGCCCGATGCCGAGATCTTGATGACCTTCGCGCCGTACTTGAGTTGGTAGCGAACGCAGGCGCGGACCTGGTCGACGCCGTTGGCGATGCCTTCCTCGATGCTCAGCGGCAGGACGCCGGGCGCAAAGCGCTGGAACATCGTCGGATCCAGATGACCGCCGGTCGGGGTGATGGCGTGCGCCGCGGGCACGATCCGCGGCCCGACCATCCAACCGTTGTCGATGGCACGGCCGAGGGCGACGTCGAGCGGGTAGCCACCAGTCTTGACCATCAACCCGAGGTTGCGGACCGTCGTGAAGCCGGCCAACAGGGTGGTACGCGCGTTCACCGTGCCGCGAAGCGTGCGATACACCGGGTCGTCCTGGACGCCGTGCATCGGCAGCGGCAGACCGGTCGGCGTCTCCGGACCGCCGATCAACAGGTTGAGCTCCATGTCCATCAGGCCGGGCAGCAACGTGAGGTCGCCGAGGTCGATCTCACGATCGACTGGGTCAGCGACGGTTGACCCGACCGAGGCGATGCGATCGCCTGCGACGACCACCCTGGCACCGTCCAGGAGCTCACCGCTGACCACGTCGAGCACGGCTTTCGGCCGTAGCACCGTGACCCGAACGTCTGACACTCGCAGTCCTTCTCGCATCCGAGTCAGGCGACGCCCCGCGCCGGTTTCGTTGTACTGAGAATGGCGTTATCAGTCAGGGTAACGTCGATTCCGCGCCAGGCAAGACGCGGGTGCGGACGGCCCAGCCCGCCAGAGCGGTGCGGCTGTCAGCCCGCGCGCGGTCGCGACGTGTACCGGAAGCAGTCACAGCCGGCTGAGAACTGCATGTCCCGGAACAGCGTCGGCCCGTCACGGTGCGCACTGCTGATGTCGATCCCGAAGGTACCGATGGGGTCGAACGAGGTACCCAGCTGAGAGGCCCCCTGCACCACTCCCGCGCCGGTCAGCGCGGGAGCCTTGGCGACGGCAGCGGCGAGGAGGTTCACTTCGGTGCACACCTGCACCGCGCCGCCCTTCTCGTTGGCGGTCACGATCGGAAAGGAGTGCTTGCGGAAGAACGCCAGACACTCGAGGGTGCTCGCGGGCATCGCCGACAGGGACTGCAGGTCAGTCGCCGGCAGCCAGCCAACCGCGACCGCACCGATCATCTCCTTCACCGGGTCGTTCGAGATGATGGCGCTGAGGTTCTGTTCGGATTGGAAGGCGTAGCGCGGGTAGTAGCCCTGCGTACCTGAGTAGAGCGGGAAGAAGCCACACATCCACGGCGTGGCCTCCACGCACATGACCCGGTTGATTCCCTCGACCCGGAACCGAAGCTCTGCCCCTTGCACCGCAGCTTCCATCGCCGCCAGGCCGGCGTCGCTGCTCCCCTTGGTGATGCCGAAGGCATCGGCGACCTTCAGCCCATGCGCAGCCATTGCCGACTCGAGCGCATGCAGCCCGTCGACTGAGCTCTGCTCGTTGTCGTAGTACAGGACTCCGAGCTTGTCGCTGGATGCGCCGATGAACTTGTCCGCGATCAGCCGGGGCACCATGACCCTCGCCAGCCGATCGAGGGCGACGTTGTCGGGCATGATCAGCAGCGGCGCCTCGTCGAACTGCCGCGTCGACAGCTCAGGACCGATGCTGCCGTCGATGACGGCCACGCCCGCCTTGCTGAGGCAGCTGTACAGCGAGGTGCCGAGCTGCTGACCGAGCACGACGCTGACCTTGACGTCCTCGGTGAAGTGGCTGCAGGCCTGCTGATCGAGCTGGTCGGTCTGGCCGTATGGATTCAGGCTGAGGTAGCTCGCTTCGATCTGGTGACCCAGCACTCCCCCGTGCGCGTTGAGGTTCGCGAGGTACGCCGACATCAGCGCCTTCGGGTCATTTGCTGCCAGGCCTTTGCCGATGGCGGCAGTGAGCGTGTTGGTCGAGCCCGAGTCGAGGTAGGGGACGCCAATCGTGATCGGGCCCGGCGGCAGCGCCGAGGTCGCGACCGGCGACGCGCTGCGCGGAACGTGACCGGGCTGCGTCGGGATCGACGTCGCAGTAGCAGGCCCGCGTACGGTGGTGACCTGCCCGATCGAGCGGCCCGGAAGGCTGCTGACGCTACTCGACTCGGGTGACTGTGTCGCGGTCGCGGTGGCGGTGGTCGGCACCGTGAACTCGCCGCCGGCCGCCGACGTCTGCGCGGCGCCCATCTGGATCGTGCTGCCACAGGCGGCGAGCATGCCGATGGCCGCGCCCATCGCAGGTACCCAGAGCCGGCGAATCACGCTGCTCACAACTCCCTTTGGTGGACTTCCAGTCCAAATGGACTGGAAGACTGGCGGCGACTGTAGCCCTATCGCGCCGCCACCGCTACGGCCCTGTGCCCCGCTCGTTCGCCGGCCCCGTCATCAGGTTGCACCAGCTGTCGAGCAGGCGGCGGTCGCCGGTGGCGGTCCGCAGCACGCCACGCGCGGCGGCGCCGCGCATCGCGTCGAGCAGGATCTCCAGGTCGTGGCCGAAGCCCGGTGACGAGGTCGAGTCGGGGCCGAAGAGGTCTCCCGCTATGTCGCGGATCGCCCGTCCCAGCATCCGCTCCTGGGGGACCAGCGCGGCGAGGAGCTCCTCGTCGGTGCGGGCGGCGAGCCAGAGCTCCAATGACGCCGCGAACAGCGGGCCGTCGAAGGTCGACCAGAGGACTTCGATCGCCCACCGTGGCCGCGACGAGCGTGGTGGCGGCGAACCGGCGAGCCGGACCACCTCACCCATCCGCTCCTTGGCCAGGTGCTCGACCGCGGCGAGGATCAGTTCGGAGCGCGAGCCGAAGTGATGCAGCAGGGCACCACGAGAGACGCCGGCGCGCTGCTGCACCTTGCGAGTCGTCGTACCGCGGAAGCCCTCATCGTGAAGCGTCGCGATCGTGGCGTCGAGCAGGCGCCGTCGCATGACGGCGCTACGTTCGGCCTGCGGCCGCGACAATACTCCAGATGCCGACACGTTCCCCTCAACAGTCCACTCGGACTGTAACGCAGATCGAGGGTCGTGCTGCGTCAGGCGCGACGCATGACCGACTCGCTCGGCAGCGGCGGCTGACCGACCGTGGTCCCGCCGTCGACCGGAAGGACGAGGCCGGTCACCTGGGCGGAGCGTTCGCTGGCGAGATAGACCGCCGCGTGAGCGACGTCGCTCGGCGAGCCGAGTCGTTGCAACGGCTGGATGCGGGCGACGATTGACTCGGTGTCGAAGGCGGCGTTGATCTGCGTGGCGATGTTGCCCGGCGCGATGACGTTGACCCGCAGACCGAGCTCGGCGAGCTCGATGGCCGCACACCGGCTGAAGTGGATGACGCCCGCCTTCGCCGCCCGGTAGGACGAGAACCCGACCCCCGGCTGGATGCCCGCGATCGAGGTCGTGCTGATGATCGATCCGCCCGGCGCCATCCGCCTTGCCGCCGCCTGCGTGCCGAGCATGACCCCGAGCAGGTCGACGGCGATGACCTTATGGAAGTCCCGGAGGTCATCCATCATCAGTCGCCGGAATGAGCCGGAGATGCCGGCGTTGTTGACCATCACGTCGAGCTGGCCGAACCGGTCGACCGCCGCGTCGACCACGTCGTTCACACTTGTGGCGTCCGAGACGTCGGTGCGGACGAAGTGCGCTGCCCCGCCGAGCGCGCCGGCCACCGCGGCGCCCGCGGCGTCGTCGATGTCCGCGATGACCACCTTCGCACCCTCCGCGACGAACGTCTCGGCGATCGCCTTGCCGATGCCGTTGGCGGCGCCGGTGACGATGGCGACCTTGCCGGTGAGCTCGCCGCTCATCGCGCGGGCTCGAAGGTGAGATGCAGGGCCACGAGCCCGCGCAGCATGTACGTCGGCACGAACCGGAACTTGCGCTGGCCCTCCGGCCCGTGCTTGTCGGCGTCTATTCGGATCTTGCTGGTGCGGTGCAGAATCCGCTCGAGGGCGACCCGGCCTTCGGTCCTTGCCAGCGGGGCGCCCGGGCAGAAGTGGGTGCCGTGGCCGAACGCGAGATGCTCACGCGCGTTGGCACGCGCCGGGTCGAGGGCTGCCGGATCGTCAAAGCGCCGCGGGTCGCGGTTGGCGGCGCCGTTGAGCAGCATCACGGTCGTGCCCGCGGGGATGTCCACGCCGCCGACCGTCGTGCCCACCCGGGCGACCCGGAAGTCCCCCTTGATCGGACTCTCGATCCGTAGGACCTCCTCGACGAAGTTCGGGATGGCCGTCGGATCGGCGCGCAGCGCGTCCTGGATGTCCGGGTGCTCGGCGACGATCCGCAGCGCCGACGCCAGCAGCCGCACCGTCGTCTCCTGACCGGCGGCGAACAGGTTCGCGGCAACCCGGACCACGTCGAGGACCTCCGGCGTCGATCCGTCCGGGAAGGTCGCCTCGGCCATGCGCGTCATGATGTCGGCCCGCGGCGCACGGCGGCGGTCCTCGATGTAGTGGCTGAACTTGTCGTAGAGGAACTCCAGTGGCGTGTGGGCCATCTGGTTCGACTCTCCGGTGCCGAATCCGCTGGTGCGGGCCAGCCGATCGCGGAACTCCGGGCGATCATCGTCGGGCACGCCGAGCAGATCAGCGATCACGAGCATCGCGAACGGCGACGCGAACGCCGAGACGAACTCGCAACCGCCTTCGTCGATGAACTCGTCGAGCTGGCGGTCCGCGATCTCCCAGATCGCGGCTTCGTTCTCCTTGAGCCGCTTCGGGGTGAGCATCCGCATCGTCAGGCCGCGGTGCGCGCCGTGTTTCGGCGGGTCGAAGGTCGGTAGCTGGTCGCTGAACGGCAGCTCGTCGCGGTGCGCCTCGATGAGCGCCGTCACGTCCTCGCCGACGAGCGGCACGCTGAAGCCCGGGAACGGTCCGGTCACCGAGTTGGCCGAGGAGAAGGTGGCGGCGTCGCGGTAGACCTCGAGCGCCTCGTCGTACCCGGTGATCATGACGACGCCCTCGTGCGGCTCGCGATGGACCGGACACTGCCCGCGAAGCTGCTCGTAGTACGGGTACGGGTCGGCAAGGACGGCGCCGCTGCGAAAGAAGTCGATCTCGTCGACAGCGCTCTCGTCGCCACCGCTCATGTCACTGGCTCCCGGGTGCGCTCGAGCTGGGCCGATCCGGTGTCGACGGGCAGCGGCTGGTTCCACACCTCGATCGGATAGGACACCAGCGCGTACGAGAAGAGCAAGTGCATCAGGTTGCGCGCCGGATCCGGTAGCCCGCTCAGCTCGAACTGGTCGCAATAGTCCATCGCCGCCTCTACGCGCGGGAAGCAGGCGTCGTAGAACGACCTCATGTCCGCCATCGAGCTCGCCAGCCGCGTGGCCCACCGGTCGGGCTCGGCGGCCAGGCACCACGTGGCGGCGAACGGCTCGAGGTCGGCGAACTCCTCCGGGAGCAGCGCGGTCATCGCGTCGCCTCCGCCTTCGGCCGGCCGGCCGCGGCGACCCAGTCGCCGACCGACTTGTGGAAGTGGCGAACCAGGATCTCCTGGTCGTTGAGGGGGTAGGCGTCGAACGCCTCCGACTCCAGGCCGAGCTGCGTCCCGTCGAGGGTGCCGGCGTCCTGAAGGGCGTACTCCTTGACCGTGATCGCGGCGTACTCGCGGGCGAGCCGCTCCCGAGCGGTCCTGGCAGGCGTGAACCACAGGTCCGCCTCGAAGACGTGCGTACTGTGCGAGGTCGGCCAGAACCGGTAGCTGAGGTACCAGTTCCGCTCGTAGATCAAGATCTCCAGGTTCGGGAAGATCTGGAAGTTGTCGATCCCCCAGCGCTTCACGTTCCCGGGGTTGACGCCCGCCAGCTCGCCGTCGAGGGTCCCCGCCTCCCACGGGCCCATGTTCCCGCTGCGCAGCAGCACCTCGGTGGGGTACATCGTCTCGGGCGGCCACTTGTGCTTCTGCGAGCCGGTCGTGCTGACCACGCGGTGCGGTCCGTCGAGCTGGTAGTGCGCACCTTCGAAGGTGGCGTTCGGGTCGCGGTGGATGGGTCCGAGCTGCTCGGTGTGCAGTGGGGGTACGTGGTAGTACTCCTGAAAGGCGTCGATGAACACCTTCCAGTTGCTGTTGTTCTCGGCCCGGAACGAGTAACGCTCGGTCATCTGTCCGAACGGGTAGTTCTCGAGCGCGCCGATCATCGATCCGAGGAACTCGCGCAACGAGCACGGCGGCGTCTTGGCCAGGTTGACGAAGATGAAGCCGGCCCAGACCTCGCAGTGCACCGCCGCGAGCCCCAGGTTGCTCTTGTCGACGTCGAAGAACTCGCTTTCCTGATGGACGTAGGTGCACGCGCCGTCCATGCCGTAGCGCCAGCCGTGGTACTTGCAGACGAACTGCCGGGAGAACCCGCGCGCCTCCTGCGTCGGCGTGGTGTCCCAGACCAGCTTGTTGCCGCGGTGCCGGCAGACGTTGTGGAACGCGCGGACGGTGTCGTCGGCGCCGCGCGTGACGATCACCGACGTCCGGGCGGCGACCAGGTCCTTGGTGAACCAGCTGCCCTTGCGCGGCAGGTCCTCGACGCGCCCGACGTTCAGCCACGCCTGCCGGAAGATCGCGTCCTGCTCGCCGCGGTAGAACTCCGGCGAGATGGAGTCCCGAAACGACACCGGCTTGGTGCCGAGCTCGGGATAGTGCTGGGTCCACGTGCCTTCGGCCGGTCTCGGCGGACTGGTCACTGCTGCCTCCTGGTCACGTCTCGTACACCACACGCACGACCGGCGAGACGGGCACCGTCTGACAGGTCAGCACCCAACCGGCTTCGACCTCCTCGTCGGTGAGGATGTCGTTGACCGCCATCGAGACCTCGCCCTCCACGACCTGCGCCATGCACGTCGCGCAGTGGCCGGCCTCGCACGACGACGGCGCGGACATCCCGTTCCAGCGCGCCGACTCGAGGATCGTCAGCTTGTCGCGCTGGCTGACCGTCTTGGTCTCGGAGCCGACCGTGATCGTGAGAGTTCGCTCCTCATCGCTGTCGACCAGTGCCACGGCGAACGGCGGCAGCTGCGGAAGCGCGGCCGGTGTGAAGCGCTCGATGTGGATGCAGTCGGTCGCCACACCCGAGCGGGCGAGCCCGGCTTGCACGACCTCCATGAACCCGGTCGGCCCGCAGACGTAGAACTCGCGGTCGCCGGCGGCGTCGGCAAACGACGAGACCATGGCTTGCGAGACGAACCCGCTTGCGGCATCGCTGTGGTGGTGAAGGTCGAGCCGCTCCGGGAACTGCGCAGCGAGCATGTCGAGCGTCGAACCGAAGATGGCCGAGTCACGGTCGCGGTTGGCGAACAGCAGGCTCACCCGCCGGCTCGAGCCGTGCAGGACCGACTTCACCATCGACAGGATCGGGGTGATGCCGCTGCCCGCGGCGAACATCACGAGGTCGGCCTCGGAGTCCGGGAGCAGGAACGCCCCTGCCGGCACGCTGACCGGGAGCACGTCACCGACCGCGACCGAGTCGTGCAGCCAGCACGACACCGGGCCGTCGGGGACTCGCTTCACCGTGACCTGCAGGTCAAGGTCGGTCTCGGGAGCCGACGACATCGAGTAGCTGCGCAGGTGCGGCACGCCGTCGACGACCGCCCGGATCGTGACGAACTGACCGGGACGGTAGGTGTAGCGGTCCGCGAGATCGGCCGGCACGTCGAATCCGATCGAGATCGCGTCGGCCGTCTCACGGACGACCCGCTGCACCGCGAGGTCGTGGTAACGATCGCTGCGCGCCGCCTCAGCCATGCCGGACGCTCGCTCGGTCAACAGGCTCGCCACGGCTACGGGCGCGGTTCCACCGTGACGTCGATCGAGGCGGCGCCACTGTCCGGCACGTGAGGCTGTCGCCATGCCTCCACGGGAAAGGACACCGTGACCAGCGAGGAGAACAGCCAGAGCAGGTTGCGGTCTTCCTCGCAGATCCCGTCGATCGTGACGCCGGTCAGATAGTCGGTGCCGCTTTCGAGCAACGGGAACGCCGCGTCGTAGAACGCCTGGAGCTCCTCCATCGTGCTGGCGATCCGCTTGGCGTAGCGGTCGGCCTCGCTCGGCAGGATCCACTGCGAGAACGGCTCGAGGGACGAGAACTGTGCAGGAAGGGTCGCCATCGCCGTACTCCTCAGGACGCAGCCGGGACGGCCGCGGGACCGGTCTTGCTCGCTTGGTAGCGCTCGACCCATTCGCGGCAGGTCGTGTGCATGTGCCGGAGCATGACCTCCTGGTCGCACAGCGGGAACTCGGTGATCGCCCCGGACTGGAGCATGGTCTGCGTCGCTTCGAGGGTGTTCGCGTCCTGCAGGCCGTACTCCTTGAACGTGACGACGGCGAGCTCCTGCTGGAGCCGCTCGAGCGCGGTCTTGGGCGGCGCGAAGTACAGCGATGTCTCGAACACGTGCGTGTTGTACGACGTCGGCCAGTAGTGGTAGGTGAGGTACCAGTTCGGCTTCCAGAGCAGCAGCATGAAGTTCGGGAAGAACAGGAACGAGTCGATCCCCCAGGCCGGGCTCTTCGCGGGGTTCACCCCCGGCGGCAGCTCACCGATGTCGGGCCCGTCCCACGGGCCGAACAGGCCGCTGCGCAACGCTCGCTCGATGGGCTTGACCATGTTCAGGTCCTTGGGCGGGGACATGCCACCCCACGACGAGACCATGGCGTGCGGGCCGTCCACGTCGTAGGCAAGCGCTTCGTAGCCGTAGCTCTGGAGCTTGCGCGACTCCTCGGACACCGACTGCTTCGCGTGCAGAACGGGTGCGTGGTAGAACTCCATGAAGGCGTCGATGAACAGCTTCCAGTTGCTGCCGATCTCCGACCGGTACGTGTGCTTCTGGGTCATCAGCTCGAACGGGTACGCCTCGATCCCCGCACCCATCTCGCCCATGTAGTCCCGCAGCGGCTGCGGCTCCTGGTCGAAGGTGATGAAGATGAACCCGGCCCAGACGTCGATGGTGATCGGCACCAGCCCGAACTTGTCCTTGTCGAGGTCGAAGAACTCGCTCTCCTGCTGGACGAAGGTCAGCTTGCCGTCGAGGTCGTAGCGCCAACCGTGGTACTTGCAGGTGAACTGCCGGCAGGTGCCGTCGACCTCCTCCTTCGGGAAGTCGGTCCACGCCAGCTTGTTGCCTCGATGCCGGCACATGTTGTGGAACGCCCGCAGCTCGCCGTCACGGTTCTTGACGATGAGCACGGAGGTCTTGGCGGCGTCGAGCTCCTTGGTGAAGAAGCTGCCCGGCTTCGGCAGCTGCTCGACCCGGCCGACGTTGAGCCAGGTCTTTTTGAAGATCGCCTCTTGCTCGAGCGCGTAGAACTCCGGCGAGATCGAGTCGCCGTACGACACCGGCTCGGTGGACAGACCGAAGTGCTGAGTCCACGAGCCCTCTGCGGGCTTGTTGAAGTGCGCCATGTGCCCTCTCCACGGTCCGGTTCCCGCAGATGATATCAAGGATTCCGTTGCCGAGAACAGCGTTTCCGGAAATGAGACGGACGGCGTCACGAGGCGCGGCCGTTGCATTGCTACGGCCTCGAATGAAAGAGTGAATTACTACGACACCGAAGCACTGGGGACGGGGACGCATGGGCACGCTCGACGGCAGGGTCGCGTTCATCACCGGCGCGGCGCGAGGCCAAGGCAGGGCCCACGCGGTGCGGCTCGCGCAAGAGGGCGCGGACATCATCGGCATCGACATCTGCGAGCAGATGGCCTCCGCGGGCTACCCGATGGGGACCCAGGACGAGCTCGACCAGACGGTCAAGGAGGTCGAGGCCCTCGGCCGCCGCATGCACGCCGTCAAGGCAGATGTGCGGGAGTACGGCGAGGTGCGCGCGGCGTACAAGGAAGGCGTCGCCGAGCTCGGCGCGGTGACGATCGTCGTCGCGAACGCGGGCATCGGACCCGGCAACCCCGTCGTACCGCAAGAGGACGTGTGGGCGGAGGTCATCGGCGTCAACCTCACCGGCGTGTGGAACACCGGCCGGGCAACCATCGAGTCGATGATCAAGAACGGGCAAGGCGGATCCGTCATTTTGACCAGCTCGACCGGTGGCCTGATGTCCCCGGCCGCCAACGACGCCGGCATGCTCGGTTACACCGCCGCCAAACACGGCGTCATCGGCCTGATGCGGGCGTGGGCGAACTACTGCGCGCCGCACTTCATCCGCGTCAACGCCGTCGCCCCGACCACGGTGCAGACGCCGATGGCCGGTGGCGGCAGCGTCGAGGACATCGTCAAGCACGCGCCGCACCTGTTGAACTCACTGACCAACGCCATCCCCATCCAGGCCGTCGAAGCGGCGGACATCGCCAACGCCGTGGCGTTCCTCGCGTCGGAGGAGTCCCGCTACATCACCGGAACGGTGCTGCCCGTCGACGCCGGCAACCTCGTTCGTCGCTGAACCGCACCCACACGAGCAAAGAGGAGCATCGATGACCGCGCTTGCCGTCCTTGAGGAGCTTCGGGCCCGGCCCGGGTCGGGCGACACGATCGCGATCGTCGACCCGGTCACCGAAGAGCAGATCGGCGAGTTCAAAGACGGTGGGCCGGAGGCGATCGACGCGGCGGTCGCACGGGCCCGCGAGACCTTCGACTCGGGCGTGTGGCGCAACAAGCCCGGACCCGAGAAGGCCAGGATCCTCTGGAAGGTCGCGGAGCTGCTCGAAGCGCGCGCCGAGGAGCTGGCCCAGATCGACTCGCTGAACACCGGCATGCCGCTGCCGCAGGCGACCCGCAACATGGATGCCGTCATCGAGTACTTCCGCTACTTCGCCGGCTGGTGCACCAAGATCCACGGCGTCGCACGTGACATCCGGATGGCCGGCGGGCTCAACGGGTACGACGCCCGGATCCACTCGTACACGATCAAGGAGCCGGTCGGCGTCGTCGGGCTGATCATCCCGTGGAACGGCCCGGCCTTCAACGCGGCAGCGAAGCTCGCTCCGTCCCTGGCGGCCGGCTGCAGCAGCGTGCTCAAGCCCGCCGAGGAGACCCCGCTGTCGGCGCTGGTCTTCGAGCAGGTGCTCGAGCAGGCCGGGGTGCCGGAAGGCGTCACGAACCTCGTCCAGGGGTGGGGCCACACCGCCGGGCAACGACTGATCGAGCACCCCGACGTCGACAAGATCGCCTTCACCGGCTCGACCGAGGTCGGCAAGAAGATCGTCGCGGCGGCGAACGGCAACCTCAAGCGGGTGATGCTCGAGCTCGGCGGCAAGTCGCCCACACTCATCTACGACGACGCCGAACTCGAGCGGGCGATCCCGGCCGCGGCGATGGGAATCTTCATGCACTCCGGTCAGGCGTGCGTCGCCGGATCACGGGTGTTCGTGCAGCGTGGGGTCTACCAACAGGTGCTGGACGGCATCTCGGCGTTCGCGAACCGGCTGCGGTTCGGCGGGCCGCAGGACGGCAAGGTCCACAGCGGCCCGATCATCAGCGAGCGACAGATGAACCGCGTCCTCGGCTACATCGACGACGGCAAGAACAACGGTGCCGAGGTGGCGGCCGGCGGGCACCGGCTCGACCGCAAGGGCTGGTTCGTCCATCCCACGGTTCTCACCAGCGTCGACTCGAACACCCGGGTGTTCCAGGAGGAGATCTTCGGGCCGGTCGTGGCCGTCACTCCCTTCGACGACGATGACGAGGTGGTGGCGCTCGCCAACGACTCGACGTACGGCCTTGCCGCCGCGGTCTACACCCGCGACCTGTCTCGGGCGCACTCGCTGGCCGGGCGGCTCGACGCCGGCAGCGTGACGCTGAACTGCCAGATGATGTGGGACGCCGACGTGTCCTTCGGCGGCTTCAAGCAGTCCGGCTGGGGCTACGAGAACGGCGAGCTCGGCCTGGACAGCTACCTGCGGTCGAAGTCCGTCTGGACGATGATCTAGCCGCCGCCGTCCGGGGCGGGGGCGTCGTTCGCCCGCAAGGTGGCGACGGCGATCGCGAGCGCGCCGATGGCGATCGCGCACGCCGCAGCCGGGTCGCTCCACCACCAGCCGAACGCGTCGTTGAGGCCGGCCCCGGCGAGCGCCGCGCTCGCCGCCAGCGCGCCGATGAGCGACAGGCCGCCGTCCGCGGCGAGCGCCCGGCTCGGGATCCGCTTGCCGTAGCGGCGCTTCGCCGTACCGAGGAACGCCAGCGCGACCACCGACAGCCCCGCCACGACGAGACCGGCGACCTGCTCCTTGGTGTGCTGGCCGCCGACCAGCCGGTAGATGCCGCCGGCGAGGCTGACCGTCCCGACGATCGACAGGCCGGTGCCGACGACGAGCTGGGCGACTCGCTCGCGACCTTCGTGGATCACCTCGTGACGCAACGCGTGCCGGAAGTGCGTCACCAGGACGATCGAGCCGACCGCGTCGAAGACGCCAACCGCGCCGAACGCGATCAGGACGAGGCTTCGCGCCCCGACGCCGACCGCGATGCTTTCCGCGCTCGCCCCCACCGTCCACACGATCGAAGCGACCGACAGCGCCAACCCGGCCCGGACCTCACGCAAACCCACCCCGTCCGAAGTAGCACACAACCCACTCCGATTGGTACCGGCCTGCGACGGATGTCCGGTTCCAGGGGGCAGTTGTGTGCTACTTCGTACGACGGGGCGGTGGCTGGGGAGCGCCTAGCATTCGGCGGATGACGGACTTGGCCACTGACGTCGTCGTCGGCGCGGGTAGCGGAATGGGTGCCGCCGTCGCGCGGCTGCTCGTCGGGCGCGGCAACCGGCTGCTGCTGGCCGACCGCGACATCGCCGCTGCGACGAGCGTCGCGAGCGAGCTGACCGGCAACGTCGAAGCCGTCGGCTGCGACATCACCGACGAGGCGTCGGTCGACGCGCTGGTGTCCCAGGTGGGCTCACTCGGTGCGCTGGTCGTCACCGCCGGGTTGTCGCCCAACATGGCCGACGGGCGGCGGATCTTCGAGGTCAACCTCGTCGGCATGAGCCGCGTGGTCTGCGCGGTCGAGGAAGTGCTCGCCCCGGGCAGCGTCGGCGTCTGCTTCGCCTCCATGGCCGCTGCCATGGTCCCGGCCGACCCCGGCGTCGACGCCCTCCTCGACCACCCCGACTCCGCCACGCTCTTCGACGAGCTTGCCCCCCTCGGGCTGCTCGAGCACTCCGGGATCGCCTACGCCGTCTCCAAGCGGGGCGTCGTGCGCCTGGTCGAGCGGCGCGCGAAAGCGTGGGGCGACAAGGGCGCGCGCCTGGTGTCGGTCTCTCCGGGCGTGATCGACACCCCGATGGGCCGGCTCGAGGACGCCAACGAACCGGCCATGGCGGGCATGGTGACGGCGAGTGCGCTAGCCCGCGAAGGCCGTCCGGAGGAGCTCGCCTCGGTCGTGTCGTTCCTCGTGTCCGACGCGGCCGCGTTCGTCACGGGCACCGACGTGCTCGTCGACGGCGGCGCGGTCGCGGCCCAGCGCTCAGCCCAGGGCGGCAGCTAGCGCGGCGACCTTCGCCTTAGTGAAGCGCCGTACGACGGGCGCCTTCGGCGCGACCGAGTCGAAGCCGTGAAACGCGCCGTCGACCACCTCGACCTCGCACGGCACCCCGGCTGCTCGCAGTCGCTCGGCGTACGCGAGGTCCTCGTCGTGGAACAGGTCGCACGTGCCCACCCCGACCCAGGCCGGCGCGACGCCCGACAGATCCTCACAGCGAGCGACCGCGGCCAGCGGTGGGACGTCGACCGCGCCCGGCTCCATCCCGGTGTAGCTGCGCCAGCCAAAGTTGTTGCCGCGCAGGTTCCACAGCCGGAAGTCGCTCTCGTCGACGTCGGTACGCAGGCACGTCCGGTCGTCGAGCATCGGGTAGACGAGCAGCTGGAGTCGCAGCGGCACGCCTTCGTCGCGAGCCCGAAGCGCCACCGCGGCCGCCAGGCCGCCGCCTGCGCTCGCTCCCCCGACGGCGATTCGTGACGCGTCGACGAACGGTTGCCGGCGCAGCCAGGTCAGGCCGGCGAAACAGTCGTCGAGCCCAGCCGGAAACGGGTGCTGCGGCGCGAGGCGGTAGCTCACCGCCGCTACGACGACGCCGAGCTCGCGACACATCTCCCGGCACAGCGGATCGTCCTGTGCCGGGGTGCCGATGACGTAGCCGCCGCCGTGGATCCACAGCAGCGCGGGGCGCGGGCCGGTCACGCCCGGCGGGCGGTGCAGCCGCACCACCTGCTCCCCCAGCTCGATGGTCTCGATCCCGCTGCGCGACCGGCGCGACATCCGATCGGTCATCCAACGCAGCACCGGCAGCAGCCGCGGACCGATGCCAGCTTTCGGCGACAGCCGGGCGGCTCGCCGCAGGTCCGGATGAATCCTGGTCACCGGCGAAACCTACGCGACACACCGCTCCGACCGACTGCGGAAGGGACGTTATCCTGTGCAAGAACGAGATTCTCATTCGTGGGAGAGACATGGCCGAGGCGCTGGACTTCGACGCGATCGACTTCTTCCGCGACGACGCGCTGATCCCGGACCCGTACCCCTACTTCGACCACCTGCGGGACAAGTGCCCGGTCCAGCCCGAGCCACATCACGACGTCGTCATGGTCACGGGATACGACGAAGCCTGCGAGATCTACAACGACGCCGAGACGTTCTCCTCGTGCCTGTCGGTGAGCGGTCCGTTCCCCGGCTTCCCGGTGCCGCTCGAAGGCGACGACGTGAGCGAGCTCATCGACAAACACCGCGACGAGCTGCCGATGAGCGACCAGCTGCCGACGATGGACCCGCCCAAGCATCGCGACCATCGCGGCCTGCTGATGCGCCTGCTCACCCCGGCCCGGCTTCGCGAGAACGAACAGGCCATGACCGCGCTCGCCGACCGTGAGATCGACCGCTTCGTCGAGTCCGGCAGCTGCGACCTGATCGGGGACTTCGCCAACCCGTTCACGTTCTTCGTCATCGCCAACCTGCTCGGCGTCCCCGAGGCGGACCAGGAGGAGATCCGCCAGCAGTTCCAGGGGCGCAAGGGCACCGTCGGCAGCACCAGCAAGACGATGACGCACAGTCCGCTGGAGTACCTCTACGAGACGTTGTCGGCCTACGTCGAGGACCGCCGCCGCGAGCCCCGCGGCGACGTCATGACCGGCATGGCGCAAGCGACCTTCGAGGACGGCTCACTGCCAGAGGTGATCGACGTGGTGCGCGTGGCCGCGAACCTGTTCGCCGCGGGGCAGGAGACCACCGTCCGGCTGCTCGGTACGTCGTTCCAGCTGATCGCGGAGCGACCCGAGCTGCAGGAGCTGCTGCGCAGCGACCCGTCGGCGATCACGAACTTCGTCGAGGAATGCCTGCGTTACGAGAGCCCCGTGAAGGGAGACTTCCGGCTCGCCCGCGTCAACACGAAGGTCGGCGGCGTCGACATCCCGGCCGGCACGATCGTGATGGTCGTCAACGGCGCCGCGAACCACGACGCCCGCAAGTTCAGCTCACCGAAGGAGTTCCAGCCGGACCGGGCCAACGCCCGTCAGCACCTCGCCTTCGGTCGAGGCATCCACACGTGCCCGGGCGGCCCACTGGCCCGCGCCGAAGGCCGGGTCAGTCTCGAGCGGTTCCTCGCGCGGGTCGACGACATCCGGATCTCCGAGGCCCACCACGGTCCCGCCGGCGCGCGACGCTACGAATACGTCCCGACCTACATCCTGCGCGGGCTGCGCGAGCTCCACCTCGACTTCACGCCGAAGGGATAGCGCCGAGCGCCACCAGCGACGCGTGCGCATGGTGTCGCACCAGCTCGTCGCGATCGTTGAGGGCGGCGGTGAGCGCCCGCACCGGCTCGGGTCCGCCGAACCAGCGAAGCGCGATCGCGGCGTGCATCCGCGACCAGTTGTTGCTGCTCGTCATCGCCATCAAAAGCAGCGGGACCGCCTCGGGACGTCGGGTGTAGCCGAGCCCCAGCAGTACGTCGCCATGAGGGATCCAGTGTGGGTCGGCGAAGACCGCCGCGTACTCGGCAGGGAAGGCAGACCCCAGATCACACGAGACCGCCGTGACGCTGTCGATCAGGAATCGCGCCTGATCGCGAGGGAGATCGAGGACCAGCGTGCCTGACTTGAGCTCACCGAAGCGCTTCACTGCCTCCGGTCCGGCCGCGAGCAGGGCCCGTCGGCTGGCCTCGTCGCCATGCACGATCGCCGCTTGCAGGAGCGCGACGACATCCGCCACAACCGGGGGTGCCGGCGAGCCGACCGGCCGAGTGGCGCCGACCGGCTGAGTGGCGCCGACCGCCACGGTCACCGGGCGGCGGCGGTACTCCGCGAACCCGGCGGCGGCGTACCCGGCGAAGCACGCCGTGGTGAGCCAGGCGCCCCATCCGGGGTGGTGCCAGATGCCGAGCGCGCGCCCCGATGAGCTGACGGTCCAGTCGGCGGCGAGCAGCACCCGTACGCTGCAGGCCACGACGCCCGCCGTCCCGCCGAACAGCAGCGCACGACGGAACGCACCGGGCAGTTCGACGTGGGTGGAACGCAGGCACGAGACACCGAGCACGCCCAGGGTGATCGCGGCCAGGATGCAGACCGCGCCGATCAAGCCGTCGCCGCCCGACAGGCCGGTGGAAGTCGTCGTGGTGGCAAACGTCGCCCCCGACACGATCCAGGTGCCGAGCACGCCGACGACGACGACGGGCAGCAGTCCGATCGCGACCGCGACCGACCACGGTCTTGGCGCTGCCCCCCGGTCCATGCTCATTCCTTCGACCAGTGCCTGCCTAAGCCTGAAGCCTCGCCAGGGAGTTGGTCGACCGCGCGTCGAGCAGGAATCGAGAAGACCCCGGGAGCGGACCTGCTTAGGTTGGACCCATGAGCGGATTCAGCAAGGAAGAGCAGGCGGCCATGAAGGCGCGCATCGAGGAGCTGCGCGCCGAAGGCAAGAAGGGCGCCAAGAAGGCCGACGAGCACCAGGCCTGCCTCGACGCGATCGCGAAGATGGCGCCCGACGATCGCGCGATCGGCGAGCGGGTGCACGCCGTCGTCACGAAGCACGCGCCGCAGTTGTCGGCGAAGACCTGGTACGGCATGCCGGCGTACGCCAACGCCGACGGCAAGGCCGTCATCTACTTCCGTGATGCCGGCAAGTTCAAGGAGCGGTATTCGAACTTCGGGTTCAACGACACCGCAACACTCGACGACGGCGACATGTGGCCGATCATGTTCGCGATCCAGCGGTGGAGCCCGACCGTCGAGAAGAAGATCGCCGCGCTCGTGAAGAAGGCCGTCGGCTAGGCGACCCGTTACGCCGGAACGGGGACCGACACCAGCTTCGAGAGGTTGCCGCCCATGAACTTGCGGATCTGCTCCTCGCTCGAGTACGCCGCCAGGTCGTCGACGAACTTCGCCGGCTCGGCGAGCCCCTCCGGGTGCGGGAAGTCCGACCCGAACAGCACGTGGTCCTCGCCGAGCAGCTCGGCCAGGTCGGCGTAGTTCTCCTCCCAGAACGGGCTGATGTAGACGTTGCGGCGTACGACATCGACCGGGTTCTCGGCGAACTCCTGCGGCATCTTCTTGTAGAGGTCCCGCATGGCCTTCAACAGCGGGCCGACCCAGCTGGCGCCGTTCTCGATGACGGCGATCTTCAGCTCCGGGAACCGCGACAGCGCACCGTGGCACACCAGCGCGGAGACCGAGTCCTCGATCGGACGCCACGCGGACAGCATGCGGAACGCCTGCGGCTGGAACGGCAGCATCTCGCTGCCGGTGCCTTCCCACTCGTTGGCGTAGCGCTCGTACCCGCTGTCCGAGGAGTGCATCCCGACGAGGAGGTCGTTGTCGACGATCTTCTGCCAGATCGGGTCGAACTCCGGCTTGCCGAACGACCGCGGACCGCGAAAGCCGGGGACCGGGGCAGGGCGGATCAGTACGACGCGGGCTCCGCGCTCGATGACGTAGTCGAGCTCCTCCAGCGCCTTGTCGACGATCGGGAGCGTGATGACCGGCGTCGGGAAGATCCGGTTCTCGTAGTTGAAGGTCCAGGTCTCGTACATCCACTCGTTGAGCGCGTGGATCACGATGTGGATCAGCTCCGGATCGTCACGCATCCGCTCCTCGACCAGGCTGGCCAGAGTCGGGAACATCAACGACCGGTCGATCCCCTGCTCGTCCATCAGGGCCAGCCGTGACGCCGGCTCGCGGAAGGCTGGGATCGCGCGCATCGGCTCGCCGAAGATCTCGCGGCGGCTCTTGCCCTCGGGGTTGCCCTTTCGGTAGTACTCCTCCTGCGCGCCCGGGCGCGCCACGACATCGAATGTCGGGTTGGGGATGTACTCGCTGATCTGGCCCCGGACCACGATCTTCGTCCGGCCGCGGACGTCGACGTAGTCGATCGCGTTCTTGTACCGATCCGGAAGGAACTTGGTGAGCGCCTCTTTCGTCTCGTACATGTGGTTGTCGGCGTCGAAGATCGACAAGTCGTTCAGGGCCATGATTCGAATTAACCTCTCTTTGACACTGACGTCAATATCAGCATCGGCGCGCTCCAGCGAGGAGATCACAGCATGACGACCTACGTCCTGGTGCACGGTGGCGGCCACGGCGGCTGGTGCTACGACAAGGTCGCCCGGCTGCTGCGCGATGCCGGTCACGAGGTCCACGCGCCGTCGCTGACCGGCCTGGCCGAACGGGCCGGCGAGCTGAGCGCCGACACGGACCTCTACACCCACGTCGGCGACGTCACCTCGTTGCTTGCCGGACACGACCTGCGCGACGTCGTCCTGGTCGGTCACAGCTATGGCGGCATGGTGATCACCGGCGCTGCTGACCGCGCGTACGACCGCGTGGGCAAGCTCGTCTACCTCGACGCGGCGAACCCGCGCAACGGCCAGTCACTGGTGGATGTCGCCGGGCCGATGATGAACGCGGCTCGATCGCTCGGCCGGGTGGTCGACGGCGTGGAGGTGATCCTGTGCCCTGATGAGCCCGGGTCAGGAGCGTTCTACGGCGTGACCGATCCTGCTGACCTCGCCTGGATGGACGAGCACCTCACCCCCCACCCGTGGAAGTCGATCGAGCAGCCCCTCGACCTTCGCCACGAAGCCGAGCTCTGGGCGATCCCGCAGTTCCACATCGTGTGTACGTCGACGATCGCCACCCGCGGCCCGGAGCTGATCGCGAAGGCGCGCAGCGAAGGGCGCCTATGGGACATCGACACCGGGCACGACCTGATGATCACCGAGCCGCGAGCCGTCGCGGACGCATTGCTGGAGATCGCGACGCGCTGACCGCGGCGTACGTCAGGGTGCGTACATCAGGGTCTCGCGACGATCTCGCCATGCAGGATCGAGATCCACCCGTCCGGGTCGCCGGCCCACCTCCGCCAGGCAGCGGCGATCCGCTCCAGGTCTGCTTGCTCGGCACGCCCCTCCCCGATCAGCTGACGGGCGAGGTCCGAGCCGACGATCCGGTCGGCCCACATCCCGCCCCAGAAGCCACGACCATCCGCGTCGGCGAAGGACCAGGTGCTCGACGTCGCCGTCACGTCGCAGAACCCCGCCTCATGCGCCCACGCCAGCAAGCGCCGTCCGGCGTCCGGCTCACCGCTGTTGGCGCGAGCCGCGTCGCGATACAGGCGCAGCCAGTCGTCGAGATCTGCGCAGGCCGGGTACCAGACGAAGCCTGAGTAGTCGCTGTCGCGCGCAGCCACCACCCCGCCCGGCCGGCACACCCGGCGCATCTCGGCCAGCGCACGCACCGGGTCGTGAACGTGCTGCAGGACCTGGTGGGCGTGGACCACGTCGAAGCTGTCGTCGTTGAAGGGCAGGTCGTGCACGTCGGCGACCTCGAAGACCACGCCGTCGATGCCTCGCCGCGCGATCTCCTGGCGGGCGATGTCGAGGGCAGACGCCTCGGGCTCGACCGCCGTCACGGTCCCCGGCGCCACGATCCGGGCGAGGTCGGCCGTGATCGTCGCCGGTCCACATCCGACGTCGAGCAGTGCTTGCCCCGCCGCCAGGTACGGCAGCAGGTAGCCCGCGGAGTTCTCCGCCGTACGCGAGCGATGCGACCGCAACACCGACTCGTGATGGCCATGGGTGTACGCCCGTCTCATGCCGTCACGCTACACCGTCGTTCATCATTGTGAGATAGGGGTTTCGAATATTGGGATGACAGACGTCTCGGGCAGGATTGACCCATGCAGGCAGTCACCGGCATCGGCGTGTGGGCGGCGCAGCTCCGGTACGGCGACCCTGGCGAGATCCGCGACATGGCCGCGGAGCTGGAGGCCCTCGGCTATTCCGCGCTGTGGATCCCCGACGTCGGCGGTGACCTCTTCACCTCCGTGGAGGTGCTGCTCGACGCGACCGGCCGGGCCACGATCGCGACCGGCATCCTCAACCTCTGGATGCACGCGGCGGAGCAGACCGCACAGCAGCACTCCCGGCTGACCGCGGCGTACGGCGACCGGTTCCTGGTGGGGATCGGCGTCAGCCACCAGCCCCTCATCGACCGCAAGTCTCCTGGCCGCTACACGAAGCCGCTCAGCGCGATGCGCGACTACCTCGACCGGCTGGACCAGGCCGATCCGCCGCTGCCGCGCGATCGCCGGGTGTTGGCAGCACTCGGCCCCAAGATGCTCGAGCTGGCACGGGGCCGCGCAGCCGGCGCCCACCCTTACAACGTGACCCCGGAGCACACCGCTGTCGCGCGCAGCGCAGTGGGACCCGACGCGATCGTCGCCACAGAGCTCGCCGTCGCGCTGACCAGCGACCCGGCCGCCGCGAGAGCCGCGGGTCGTCAGCACCTGTCGATCTACCTCGACCTGCCGAACTACACGAACAATCTGCGCCGGCTCGGGTTCGGCGACGACGACTTCGCCGACGGCGGCAGTGATCGGCTCGTCGACGCCCTCGTCGCGTGGGGCGACGAGTCAGCGATCGCGGCACGGGTGCGAGAGCATCGCGACGCGGGCGCGGACCACGTCTGCATCCAGGTGGTGAACCAGGACGCAGGTGCCCCGCGCGACCAGTGGCGGGCGCTCGCGCCGGCCCTGACCTGACGATCAGCCGTCGATGGCGAGCCGGATCGCCCGGGTGACGGCGGCCCGAAACGGTTCGCCCGCCGGCACCGCCCGGTCGGGTTGGCCCGCCAGCCCCAGCACGAAGGCCGTGTTCGGATACGACTCCGGTCGCGCCGGCGCAGGGTCATACCCCCAGCCCGGGGCCGCGCCGAGAAAGATCGCGCCGTAGACGAGCGTTGTGTACTCATAGATCGCCGCGACCAGTCGGGCGTCGCTGGTCGCAATCCTTCGGAACACCGTCACGTAAGCCTCGAGGGGTTCGGCAAGCGCCTCCTGATGACCGTGGAACAGCAGCGAGATCGCGCGCGGATGCGCGAGCCAGCCGTCACGGCAGCGCAGTGCGAAGTCCAGCAGAGCAGCGACCGGGTCGGCGTCGGGATCAGGGCCGCCGCCGATCTCCTCGAAGATCCGAGCGGCGACGTGGCCGAGCAGCTCGTCCATGTCCGTGAAGCGCCGGTACAGGTTCGCCGGGTAGCTGTCGAGCCGGGCGGCCAGCCGGGCGATGGTGAGGCCGGGCCGGCCGCCCTCGTCGAGCAGAGCCAGCGCCGCGGTCACGATGTCGTCGAGTGACGGCGTCGCGTCGCCGTACCGTCTGCCCTTGCTTGGCACCCGACGCCTCCCGAGCCCGCCGACGACCCTTGACGCAAATGCTAGTGCCATTAGCATTCGCCCCGTGCCCACCAAGATGCCCCAGCCCCTCGGGGCCGTCATGTCCGTCGTCCGGTTCGCCGTCCGACACGGGTTGATGCCCGACCCGAAGAAGGCGTTGGAGAAGTCGCACGACGAGCGGCTTGCGATGCTGGTGCCACGGCTGTTCTGCAAGCCGGGCCCGGACGTGCTGACCGAGGACGTCGTCGTCGACGGTCGGGGCGGCCCGATCCCGGCGAGGGTCTACCGGCGCGCTGATGCCGCCGCCGGCGCACCCGGGATCCTGTTCATCCACGGCGGGGCGTTCATGCAGGGTGGCGTCGACTTCTGCGACAACGTGCAACGCGGGCTCGCCCACCGCACCGGTGCCGTCGTACTAGGGCTGTCCTACCGCCTGGCGCCCGACCACCCGTTCCCGGCTGCGCTCGACGACTGCGTCGACGTGGTCGAGTGGATGGCCCGGACCCGGCCCGGCGGCATGGACCCGGACCGGATCGCGATCGGGGGCGAGAGCGCAGGTGGCAACCTCACCGTCGCCGTCTGTCTGTGGGCGCGCGACCACGGCGGGCCACGGATCGCTCACCAGAGCGTCTACTACCCGTTCACCGACTGCTCGCTGCGCTCCGCGGACTGGGACAACCGCAACCTCATGCCCGGTGTCGACCGGGCGGCAGGGGAACTCATGGTGAAGCTGTACGGCGGCGACCGTCACGCCGACCCGCTGGTCAACGTGTGCGCCGCCGACCTGCACGGCCTGCCACCGGCAACCGTCATCACCTGTGGTCACGACGTGCTGCGCGAGGACGGGTTCAATCTGGCAGCGTCGTTGAAGGCCGCCGGCGTGGAAACCTTGCACACGCACTACGACGACATGCCCCACGGGTTCCTGATGTTCAGCCGGCTGACCAGTCGGGCTGACGAGTCGATGGACGAGATGGCGCGGGAGACCGGCAAGCGGCGGTTCGCGGCGCTCCTCAGCACCGAATGAGCTCGCCTCACCGCCGCGCCGTTGCCTTGCTGGCGGGTTGCCTCGCCTTGGCGGCGTGCGGCTCGACCGTGCCGCGCGGCGTCAGCGAGCCGGACGCCAACCTCTACGTCCCCGTCGTGACGATCGGCTCGCCCCCCTCGGCGGGACAGCAGACGACATCGAGCGAGACGGCACCGAGCACCTCCGCCCTCCCGACGGCGGGCGGGGCGACGGGCGCAGGTCCCGCCACCGTGGCAACCCGAGGGGCGTCCTCGTCGCCGCTGACCCAGCCGTCGCCACCCGGCGGTCGCCCGTCGGCCACAGCGTCGAACCCGACGATGCCGGCGTCCGGCCCCGGCTGGAACGAGAAGGACGTCTTCGTCGGTGTGCCCACCGAGAACGACGCGTCCTCAGCGATCGCCGGACTCGGGCTGAGCTTCAACCCGGGCAACGCGGCACACGACGTCGCCGCGGAGGTGAAGGCGCTCAACGCCGCCGGCGGCGTCCTCGGCCACCAGATCGTCCCCGTCTACCACGACAACTCGACTGCCTCGATCGAGAGCAACGCCGCCGTCGTGGCGAACCAGAACTGCACGTACTTCAGCCAGGACCGCAGGGTCGCCGAGGTCATCAACGGACTGTCGGACCTCGCCCTTCCCCCGTGCTTCGCACCGTTGCACATCCCTGACGTCGAGGTCGGCTCGGTCATCGACGGCACCGCCGACTACCAGAAGTACGGCCCGTACCTGTGGACCACGGAGTTCCCGAACGTCGACCAGCTTGCCGACGTCGAGGTCGACCAGCTCTACGCCGAGGGCTACTTCGGCAAGTGGAACCCTCACACGTCGAGCGCTCTCGGCGGCGGGCCCGTCAAGGTGGGCATCCTCGAACCCGCCACCGCAACCGGCTCAGAGCTCACCGCACGACTGGCAAAGGACGTCGCTGCGAAGGGCATCCAGGTCGCCCAGACGTTCGCGTACACCGACTCGGCGTTGTCCTACAGCGGGCAGATGGCCGCAGCCGAGCTGAGGTTCGCCGCCGCCGGGGTCACGCACGTGATCAACATCCCGCCGGTCGCGGCCGCCATGCTGTTCTTCATCGACACGGCACAGGCGCAGGGCTATCACTTCCGCTACGCCTTCACCTCCTACGACCTTCCCAACCAGGCTGTCGCCGACCTGCCACACGCCCAGCTGGCCGGCGCGATGGGCGTGGGCTTCGACCCGGGTTACGACGCCATCCCCGCCGTCACACCCAAGCCCAACGCGGCGGCGACGGCCTGCGATCGCACGCAGCGACGAGCGGGCGTCGCCAACTCGACGCCGCTGGAGATCGGCAACGCCCGTGACTACTGCGACGCCTTGAACCTCTTCGTCCAGGCCGCGACGGCAGGCGGCGGATTCACCGCGGACGACATCGCCGCCGGCATGGCATCGGTGGGACGCCGCTTCGTCCCGGGCGGGGCGTTCGGGTCCAAGCTGTCGGCGAGCGACCACTCGATGCCCGCCTACGTGCGCGACCTGTTCTGGACGCCGAGCTGCACCTGCTTCGCCTACCGCGGCGGCCTGCACCCGATGGGCTGACCGACGTCGAGGAGCACCTTGCCGATCGCCTTGCCCTCGGCGACGTGACGCACCGACTCCGCGACGTCGTCGAAGGCGAAGCGCGCGCCGACGTACGGCGCAACCTTCCCGGCGGCCAGCAGGTCGAGCAGCTCGGCGTCGTTGCGCGACAGCTCCTGCGGCTTTGCCGCCGCCCAGCCGCGGAACTCGAAGCCGACGACCTCGATGCCCTTCAGCAGCACGAGGTTCAGCGGGATCCTCGGGATCTCACCGGAGGCGAACCCGACGACGACGAACCGCCCGTCACGGCGCAGCGACCGCAGCGCCGGCTCGCTCAGCGCGCCGCCTACCGGGTCGATCACCACGTCCGCGCCCCCGGGCACCAGCTCCTTCAGCACCTGGCGCAGGTCTGCACCGCGATGCTCGGCGAGCCGGGTGGCCCCACATGCCTCGGCGGCGGCGAGCTTGTCCGGCGTCGACGCGACCGCGGTCACGGTCGCGCCCAGCAACGCGCCGAGCTGCACCGCGGCAAGCCCGACACCGCCGCCGGCGCCGAGGACCACGAGCTCCTCGCCCGCCGCGAGCCGGCCGACCGAACGCAACGAGTGGTACGCAGTGCGATGCGCGACGCCGAACCCGGCGGCGACGTCGGTGGAGACGCCGTCGGGCACCGGCATCAGCCCGCTCGCCGGCACGACGACCTGTTCGGCGAACGCACCGACGAGACAAGAGCCGAAGACCCGGTCGCCGACTGCGACCTCGGTGACGGCGTCACCGACGGCGGAGACCACCCCGGCGAACTCGCTGCCCAGCACGAACGGCGGCGGCACTTTGATCTGGTACTGCCCGGCCAGCACGAGGACGTCGGGGAAGTTCACCGCCGCGACGTCGACCGCGACCCGCACCTCACCCGGCCCGGGCGAGGGCACCTCGACGACGTCGATGGTCAGTGCATCCGGCCCGCCGTACGCCGAACAGACCGCGGCGCGCATCACCCGCGGTAGTCGGTCGAGGCGGCCAGCTCGGCCGCACCCGCCATCAGCCCGAGGACGACCGGACCGAACGCCTGCAGCTTCTCGTCGTCACCAGCGCGCTGGAAGCCCTGTTCGAGCACGATCGCCAGCTTCCACTTCGCGAGGATCAGGTAGTAGTCGATGTCGTCGACCTGTCGCCCCGAAACCGACGCGTAGTGCGCGAGGACCTCATCGGCACTCGGCATCCCCACCATGTCGACGTAGCCGTCCCCCACCGTGTCGGCCGATGACGTGTCGGCCGGCCAGCCCTGGATCATCCAGGCCAGGTCGAGCTTCGGGTCGCCGACCGTCCCCATCTCCCAGTCGACGATCGCGGCCAGCCGGGCAGGAGCACCGTGGGAGTACATGACGTTGGCGAACTGGTAGTCGCCATGCATCAGCCCGGGGACGAAGTCGAGCGGACGGTGTTCGTTCAGCCAGGCGGTCGCGACCTCGAGGCCCGGCAGGTCCCGCCCCTTGATCCGGTCGAGGAAGCGGATCCATCGCTCGACCTGCCGCTCGTGATAGCCGTCCGGCCGGCCGAGGTCGTGCAGGCCCTTGGCCTGCCAGTCCACCTTGGACAGCAGCGCGATTCCCTCCGCCAGCTGGAAGGCCAGCCCGCGCCGGGCCGCGAGGTCGGTGTCGAACGGCTCCGGCCACTTCTTGTCCTCGAGCCCCATCGGCGACCAGCCGTCGACGAAGCCCATCAGGTAGAACGCGCGGCCGAGCACGGCGGCGTCGGGGCACACGGCGACGGCTTCGGTGTGAGGTACGTCGGTGCCGGTGAGCGCCTCGATGATGCGCCACTCACGCAGGATGCCCTCGTCACGACTTTGCGGCGCCTCGGGCGGCGGGATCCGCAACGCGGCGTGCAGATCACCGCGCCGGATCTCATAGATCGCGTTCTGCGAGCCACCGGAGATGTATCGGTGCTCCAGTGGCTCGCCCCGCCCGGGCACGTCCTGGGTGTCGAGCCATGACGCGAGTGCGTCGGCGTCCAGGGCAGGTCCCGCGTCGTCGGCGAACAGTCCCGCCATCAGAGGTTGCCCACCTCGTGCTCGAGGTATTCGGCGTACTTCGCCACTGCGTCCGCGCGCTTCTTCGGGATGTGAGCGCTCGGCCACAGGTCGTCGGTCGGCTGGTAGTCGCGCAGCACCTGCTTGGCAACGGTGACCTTGTGGACCTCGGTGGGCCCGTCGGCCAGGCCCATGACCGCGGCGCCGACGAGCATGCGGGTGAACGGCATCTCGTTGCTGGCTCCGAGCGCGCCGTGCACCTGGAGTGCGCGCTGCGCGATGTCGTGGAGCACGCCCGGCATCAGCACCTTGATCGCCGCGATGTCCTTGCGGACCTTCAGGTAGTTGTTGTGCTTGTCGATCGACCACGCGGTGTAGAGCACGAACAGCCGGAACTGCTTGAGCTGCGCGTAGGAATCGGCGATGTAGCCCTGGACGAACTGCTTGTCGGCGAGCAGCGAGCCGGCGGTGTGGCGGGACAGCGCCCGCTCGCACATCATGTCCAGCGCGCGCTGCGCCAGTCCGATGGTCCGCATCGCGTGGTGGATACGGCCGCCGCCGAGCCTGGTTTGCGCGATCGCGAACGCCTGGCCTTCATCACCGAGCAACGCGTCGGCCGGAACGCGCACGTTGTCGTAGTGGATCAGGGCGTGTGACGCGTGCTCGGATCCCTCCGCGCCGAGCCCGACGTTGCGCACGATGTTGATTCCAGGGGTGTCTGCCGGGACGAGGAACATCGACATGCCCCGGTAGATCTCGACGTCGGGGTTGGTGACCACCATGACGATGAAGAACGCCGCGGTCTTCGCGTTGGACGAGAAGAACTTCCAGCCGTTGATCACCCACTCCTCGCCGTCCTTCACCGCGCTGCACGTGAAGGTCGACGGGTCCGCTCCGCCCTGCGGCTCGGTCATGGAGTAACAGGAGAACAGCTCGCCGTTGAGCAGCGGCGTGAGGTAGCGCGCTTTCTGCTCGGGGGTGCCGAAGTGGGCGATGATCTCCGCGTTGCCGGTGTCCGGAGCCTGGCAGCCGAAGACGATCGGCGCCCACGAGGATCGGCCGAGGATCTCGTTCAGCAGCGAGAGCTTCAGCTGGCCGTAGCCGGCGCCACCGAGGTCGGGCCCGAGGTGGGTCGCCCATAGTCCCTGGTCGCGGACCTGCTGTTTGAGCGGCTCGATCGCCTTTCGTCGCGCTCCGTCGAGCGGGGTGAACTCCAAGCCCGGCCAGACGTAGTCGAGCGGCTCGACCTTCTCGCGGACGAACTCGTCCGCCCAGTCCAGCTTCTCCTGGAAGTCAGGATCGGTCTCGAAGTCCCACGCCACCTCATGCTCCTGTCATCCGCGTGCTGAACACAGACCGAAGAGCACCCCTCTTCGGCGCCGGGCTAGTCGACGAGCTTGAGCGCCTGGCGCGGGCAGCTGTCCACCGCATGCTGCACCGTCTCGAGGTCCTCCGGCGCAACGTCCCACTTGTGCACGATCAGCTGGTCGTCGTCGTCCAGCTCGAAGCGGTCGGGGTCCACCGCGGTGCAGACGCCGTGCGCCTCGCATCGGTTGACGTCGTGCTCGAGCTTCATCGACATTCCTTCCCGGTAGCGAACGCGAGCATAGTGCTGAGCGTATGCACAGCGGCAGCCATGCCCGTACGATCCGCGCGTGTCGATCGATCCTGAGCTGACCGGCAAGCGCGCCCTCGTCACCGGCGCGGGGCAGGGGGTCGGCGAGGCGATCGCCCGGCAGCTCGCCGAGGCAGGCTGCGACGTCGTCGTCAACGACTTCCACGAAGATCGCGCCGATCGGGTGGCCACAGCGATTCGTTGCGCCGGGGGCTCGGCGCAGCCGCTCCCCTTCGACGTCACCGACCACGACGCGGTCACGACCGCGATCCACGGGCAAGGCAGGATCGACATCCTGGTCAACAACGCCGGCAACGGCGGACCGGACACGTTCGGCACCATAGCGGCGTTCGTCGACACCGCGCCCGCGGACTGGTCTCCGCTTCTGGCGGTGAACCTCGGCGGTGTCATGAACTGCACCCACGCCGTCCTGCCCGCGATGATCGAGGCCGGCTGGGGCCGGGTCGTCACCATCTCCTCCGATGCCGGCCGCACCGGCGGCGCGAGGTACGCCGCGTACAGCGCCGCGAAGGCCGGCGCCGCCGGGTTCTCCCGCGCGATCGCCCGCGAGGTCGCCCGTCACGGCGTGACGGTCAACGTCGTCTCGCTCGGCACGATGCGGACTCCGCTGACCGAGCCGCTGTGGCGCGATCCGGCCAACACAGAGCTCCAGCAGTCGATCCTGGCCGGCTATCTGGTGCGCCGGCCCGGTGAGCCGGATGACGTCGCGTGGGCAGTGCTGTCGCTGGCCAGCCCACGCTCGTCGTGGGTGACCGGCCAGACCATCGCCGTCAACGGCGGATCGGCGTTGACCCTCTAGTCGTCCCGGCCGAGCCGCGGCGCCAGATCCTGCGAACTGGCCACGAAGTTGTAACCCTTGCGTGGGTCCTTCTTGATCTCGTCCAACGCATCGAGTCGGCTCACCTGCGCGAAGCTGCCGTCTCCTGCGAGCGCGTGCACCCGCAGACCCAGCTCGCCCATCAGGAACCGGGTGACGGCGTGCGTCGGATCCTTTCCGTGGTCCTCGTAGACCAGATGCCAGGCTCGGCGACGCAGCGTCTCCGTGGCTCCCTCGATGGCCGGCAGCTCGGCGCCTTCGACATCGAGCTTGATGACGATCTCGCGCGCAGTGTCCGAGGCGTAGCGCGCAACGAGCTCGTCGACGGTCACGGTCGAGATGGTGCTCGTCAAGCTCGTCCGGAAGGCGATTCGCTCGACGACGGTCCCGCTGGCGTGGAACCGACGGCTTGCGTGCATCGTCAACGTCTCGTCCGCGACGTTCCACAGCGCGGCGTAGACGCAGCGCCATCGGTCGTCGTTGAGCTCCGCGTTCTCCGCCAGCCGCTGATAGCTCTGCGGCGCCGCCTCGACCGCCACGACGCTGCCGGCCGGCAGCCGGGCGCTCGCGAACATGCTCCAGTACCCGATGTTCGCTCCGCCGTCGATGAAGTAGCTGTCGGGGCGCAACAGCCGCTCGAGTGCGCGACCGACCTCTGGCTCGTATGCCCAATGCGGTCGAAGCAGCGGACTCCAGTAGCCGTCGTTCAGATACAGCCACAGCTTGCCGTCCGGGCGGGCGACGACGACCCGGTTGTCGGACGGGAACACATGCCCCAGACCCCAGGCGACCCGCCGAAGCCCTCGGTAAGAGGCGCGTTCCGTGAGAGCGGCCGCGCCCGAGATCAGCGCGGCCTGTGCCGAGGCGGCGAACACCGCGCTAGTCGCCGTCCGGCTGCGACGGTCCGGGCATCGCGATGGGACCGAACGCCGCCTCGTAGTTCGTCATGTTGGCGTTGATCGCCTGAAGCAGCTGGAAGACCTGGGACGGGGGGAACTTCACCCGCGCGACGACCCGCGACGGTACGACGGTCTGGCCGTCGGGACCGGTTGCCGGAGGGTTCGTGACGGCGAAGTCGAGCGTGAACTCGTACGGCGTGTGCCAGACGATCGCCATGTTGGCGTAGACGCCGCCCTGGACGTCCTCCGGGACCTGGATCTGGATCTGCTGTTGCGGTTCGCTCACACGAGCGACGCTACTCGGACGACGCGCTGACGAGATCGTGAAGCGTCGTCGTCGTGACCGGCTTCGCCGGCCGCTCGGCGAAGAGGCACCACCCTTGCCGCGCGTGTCCGGCGCTCTTATGGTCCGTGCGTGGATGCCGTGGGCAAGTTGCGCGTGCTCCTCGGCACCTGCGTGGTGACAACGCTGGTGCTGGCGCAGGTGCCGGCCGGAGCCATCACCTCCTCCACCACGTCCGCCCCCACGTCCGCCACGCCGGCACCGAGTCCCGCTCCCTCGACCTTCGTGGCCGGCAGCGCCGCCGCCACCTCGCAGGCCTTTGCCCTCAACCCGCGCGACGCGGGCCTTGCGGCCACCGTGACGATCGGCCAGTCCATCGCCGACTACCGGGACACCCTCGCCCAGGCTTCCAGCCAGGCACTCAACCTCGGCCTGGTCGGCGCCAACCTCACGGTGCAGTGCAGCTCGCTACCGCCGGTGCTGACGGCGGGTGAGCTGCCGAAACCGCTGAGCGCCGAGTCCGACACCGGCGCCGGCACCGCCGACAAGTCGGCCGCCGGGCCCGACGCGAAGTCGGCGCGGGCCGCCACCGGGCGCGAGGCGGTGTCGGTCTCCCCGCAGCCCGACGAGGCCGCGGCCGCCGCCTTCGACGGTGAGCGCGTCGAGCTTCCCGGGCTGCTCGACGTGTCCGGCCTGTCGAGCACCGCCCACGCCCGCCTCGTCAACGGCCAGGCGCGCATCGCCTCCGCGACCGCCGACGTCGCCAAGCTCGACCTGCTCGGCGGGAAGGTCGCGCTCGACGGTCTGCACTGGCAGGTCTCGGCGCGCAGCGGCACCCATCCGTCGGTGTCACGCTCGTTTCGCCTCGGCTCGGTGACCATCGCCGGGGTGAAGCTGCCGACGTTGCCCGACGCACTGAGCTCGACCCTCGCCGCGGTCAACAAGGCGCTTGCCAGCACCGGGTTGCACATCTCACTGCCGACCGCCACGCACCAGAGCGGCATCTACGGCATCAGCCCGCTCAGCATCGGCATCGATGACTCGAAGCTCGGGTCGGAGCTCTTCGTACCGATCCTCAACCTGCTGCACACGCTCGTCGACCCGACCATGTCGGCGATCACGAACGCGGTCTGCCAGATCGGCAGCGTCTACACGACCGTCAACCTGCTCCTCACCGCGATCAGCGGGGTCGGCGCGGTCGACGCCGAGTTCGGCGGCGCCACCGCCACGACCGACGACACCACCTACGCCAACCCGTTCGGCGACGGCGGCACCCCGCCGAGCCTGCCTGCGACCGGCGCGACGACGACGCCCGGCGGCGGGGGGCAGATCGGACCCGCGTCCGGCGGCGGCGCACCGCCCACCCTGCCCGTGACCTCGCCGGTGCCAGCGCCCAACCAGTCGCCGGAGGTCGCCGGCACCCGGGTGCTGTCGTCGAGCTGCTCGACCACGAGCGCGGCGGGCCGGCCGTCGTGCAGCCGCGGCGCCGGACTCGCCGTCGGGCTCATCGCCCTCGCAACGCTCGGCGGCGTGGCAGCCGCCGACTTCCTGGTAAGCCGCCGACGCAGAAAGCTCGCAGCCATGGCCATCGACTCGTGACCCGCTCGTGACCGACCCTGCTCCGGCGCCGAAGCGCCCCCAGCCGTTGAGCCCGTTCCTGCGCGGGTACGGCCCGCTCGCCGTGCTGCTCGTCGCGTTCGTGCTGATGGCCGCGTTCGTCCCCACCGACGCCCCGCAACAGCTCACCGTGACCACAGCGGGGGCGGGCGAAGTCGGCGGGAGCGCGCCGGGAGCGACTGCGCCCGGCACGTCGGCCGCTGGCGGGGCGCCGGGAGCGACGCAACCCACCACGTCCGTGCCCGGCGGGGGCGTCCCGGGCGCCGGAGGGTCGACGAGCGGCAACGGCAAGCCGATCGCCGCCCCGAAGGGCTGCAACGGCCCCCAGGTGCCGGGTGACCCGTACTCGCCGCCGTGCGTCAGCTTCTCCGGCAACAACGGCGGGGCCACCACCCGCGGCGTGACCGGATCGACGATCACGATCGCCTACCGGATCACCTCCGACCCGAGCTTCCAGCAGACGCTCGCCGAGATCGGCGGCGCGCAGTTCGCCGACACCCAGGCCGACGTCAACCGCACGATCAACGGCTTGGCGGACTACTTCAACAGCCACTTCCAGTTCTACGGCCGCAAGCTGAAGTTCGTCTTCTACAAGGGACAGGGCTCGCAGACCAACGAGCTGCTCGGCGGGGGGCAACAGCAGGCGAGCGACGACGCGTTGAAGGTCGCGACGAGCATCAAGGCGTTCGGCGACATGAGCGCGGTCACCGAGCCGTACGCCGACTCGCTGTCCCGGGACAAGGTCATGAACTTCGGCGTGCCGTACATGTCGAAGGAGTGGTTCGCCCAGCGCGCGCCGTACTCGTGGAGCATCGCGACGGACTGCACCGGGGTCAGCGACGCGGTCGCCGAGGTCGGGGTGCGCGAGCTCGCGGGCAAGAAGGCGGTCTTCGCCGGGCCGGCGCTCGCCAGCCACACCCGTACCTTCGCCACGCTGGCGCCGGACAACCCCTGGTATCAGGAGTGCGTCGCCAACGGCGCGAGCATCTTCAAGAAGGCGGGAGACCCGGCGCCGCTCAACATCCCCTACCAGCTCAACCTGGCGACGCTGGCCAACCAGGCGGACAGCATCATCTCCAAGCTCAAGGCCGACAACATCACCACAGTCGTCTGCGGCTGCGACCCGATCATCCCGGTCTACCTGACCCAGCGCGCAGCCGAACAGGACTACTACCCCGAGTGGTCGATCGTCGGCGTCGCGCTGACCGACGAGGACATCGTCGGGCAGCTGTTCGACCAGTCCGAGTGGGCGCACGCGTTCGGGGTGACCTATCAAGGACCGACGCTGCCCTACCAGGCGACGCTCGGCTACGCGGCGTACAAGTCCGCGGTGCCGATCTCGGAACCGTCGACGTTCGTCAACCTGATCTACGCGCAGATGTACATGCTGGCGCTGGGCATCCAGGAGGCCGGTCCGGACCTGACCCCGGCCAGCTTCGAGCAAGGGATGCGCGCGTACCCGGGTGGCACCGGGGAGTTCGGCACCTGGGGCTTCCCGCCGGGCAACTTCACTCCGACGCTCGACGGCGCGGAGATCTACTGGGACCCGAACAAGATCTCGGTCTACAACAACCGCAAGGGTGCCTACGTGTTCGCCAGCAAGCGGTACACCCTGCAGGCCTGGCCGAAGGGCGACTTCCCGCACACGCCCTACAAGGGCAAGTAGGAGCTCTCGCGCGTGACCGCGATCTACGACGCGCTCAACCGTCGCCGCGCGCTGTCCGCGGCGGCCGGCGTCGTGCTCGCGATCCTGGTGACGCACCTGGTGGCCCCCGGCAAGGCGCCGGTCGGGATCATCCTGCAAGGCGCCCTGTTCGGCTCGATCACCGGACTCCTGGCGCTCGGCCTGGTGCTCACCTACCGCTCGGACCGGATCGTCAACTTCGCCTACGGGTCGATGGGCGGGGTGGGCGGCACGACCGGCGTACTCCTCTATCTGGGCCAGCACTGGAGCTGGCCGGCGGCGGTCGCGGCCGGGCTGGCGACCGGCGCCGTCGTCGGCGCCCTCACCGAGCTGCTCGTCATCCGTCGGTTCGCGCGTTCGTCGCGTCTGATCCTCACCGTCGCGACGATCGGGCTCCAGCAGGTGCTGGGCGGCATCGAGCTCAAGCTCCCCACCTGGCTGGGCGGCCCGTCGCTGATCGGCGGCTTCACCACCGGGCTGTCCAAGCACGGGACCAACGTCGGGCCCGTGCTGTTCACGGGCAACGACCTCGTCGTCGTCATCGCCGTTCCGGTCGCGATCGTCGCGCTCGCCTGGTACCTGCTGCGCACCGACTCGGGCATCGCGGTTCGCGCGATCGCCGACAACCGCGACCGCGCGCTGCTGCTGGGAGTCCCGGTACGCCGGTTGGCCACGATCGTCTGGACCGTCGCCGGACTGCTCGCCACGATCGCGGTGATCCTGCCCGCCCCGTCGCAGGGTCTGACGATCGACGCCGGCGCCGGTCCGCAGGTGCTGCTGCCGGCACTTGCCGCCGCAGTCCTCGCCGGGATGGAGTCGCTGCCCATCGCGGTCGCCGCCGGGATCGGCCTCGGCGTCCTCAACTCGCTGATCTCGTGGAACTTCAACAAGCAGTCCGTCACCACCGTCGCGTTCCTGATCGTGATCCTGGTCGCGCTGCTGCTCCAGCGCGGACCGATCGGCCGGCGCGACGGCGCCGAAGAGACGTCGCTGGGCGTCGCCGGCGCCACCCGGGACGTCCCGGCCGCACTGAGGCGGCTGCCCGAGGTCATCGCGGCCCGCGTCGGCCTGCGGGTCGCGCTGCTCGCCGCGGCGATCCTCATCCCGCTCGCTTGCAGCCCGAGCACGATCCGGATCTTCAGCACGACCGCCATCTACGCGATCGTCGCGGTCTCACTCGTGGTACTGGTCGGCTGGTCAGGCCAGGTCAGCCTCGGCCAGTACGCCTTCGTCGGCCTCGGCGGGGTGATGGTCGGCGACCTGATGAGCCACTGGAACCTCGACTTCTTCGTCTGTCTGGTCGCCGCCGGCGCCAGCGGCGCCCTGCTCGCGGTGCTGGTCGGCTTGCCGGCCCTTCGCATCCGCGGCCTGTTCCTGGCGGTCACGACCCTCGCGCTCGCGGTCGCCGCCGACGGCTACTTCTTCAACCCGACGAACTTCGCCTCGATCATCCCGAACAACATCACCCGCCCGGTGTTGTGGAAGCGCTTCAACCTCACCTCCGAACGCGCGCTCTACTACGTGTGTCTCGCCGTGCTCGTCCTGGCCGTGGTCATCGTGCAGGGCCTGCGCCGTGCCCGCCCCGGACGCGTCATGGTCGCAACGCGCGACAACCCGCGCGCGGCCGCCGCGATGGCGGTCCCGACGACGCGGGTCACGCTGCTCGGCTTCGTGCTGTCCGGCGCGATCGCCGGCATCGCCGGCGGGCTGCACGCGACGATCCTGGAGAGCATCGGCTACGAGACCTACCCGCCGTCGGAGAGCATCCTCGTCTTCTCGATGCTGGTCATCGGCGGCGTCGACTCGATCACTGGCGCCCTGCTCGGCGTGGTCGCGGTCGAAGCGGCCGTGCACTACTACCCGCAGTACCAGCTGCTGATCACCGGCTCCGGATTGCTCTTCGTGCTGCTCGTGCTGCCTGCGGGCCTGGCTTCGGTCGTCTTCGGTGCCCGCGACCGGCTGCTCAAGCTCGTCGCGCGTCGCCGGGGCATCGACCTGACCGCCGCCGCGGACCTCGCCGTGAGCGCCGAGCCAACCACCGACGCGGCATCGCGCGACGCGCGAGGAACCGCGTCGGGTGCCCTCCTTCGCTGCGACGGTGTCGAGGTCAGCTACGGGCCGATGCAGGTCCTGTTCGGCGTCGATCTCGATGTCGCCGAACAGGAGATCGTGGCCCTGCTCGGCACCAACGGCGCCGGGAAGTCGACGATGCTCAAGGCGGTCGCCGGCCTGCTCTCGGCCGCGCCCGGAAAGGTGTGGTTCGACGGCGTCGACATCACGGGCCTCAGCCCGGAGCAGCGTGCCGCCCGCGGGCTCTGCCTCGTCCCCGCAAAGTCGATCTTCCCGTCCCTGTCAGTCGCCGAGAACCTGCGAGTAGCCGCATGGCTCGTGAGACGCGATCGAGCGAAGGTCGACCGCGGACACGCGAAAGCCTTCGAGCTCTTCCCGCAGCTTCGCGACCGCCAGCGCCAGCTCGCCGGCACGATGTCGGGCGGCCAGCAGCAGATGCTCTCTCTCGCGATGGCGTTGCAGACCGAGCCGCGCGTCATGCTCATCGACGAACTCTCCCTCGGCCTCGCGCCCTCGGTCGTCGCCCGACTGCTCGAGGTGGTTCGCGAGCTGGCCGCCGGAGGCGTCACGATCGTGATCGTCGAGCAGTCGGTCAGCGTCGCCCTCGAGGTCGCCCGGCGCGCGGTGTTCCTCGAGCGGGGCACCGCGCGCTTCTCGGGCGAGACCAAGGACCTGCTCGCCCGGACCGACGTACTCCGCTCCGTCTTCATCGGCGGCGGGACGCCCGCAACCACGAACGGCACGAAGCGCCGCAGCAAAGCCGCACGGCAGCGCGAGCTCGCGGAGCTCGTCGCGCGGCCCGCGGTGCTGGAGTGCGTGAACGTCGGCAAGTCCTTCGGCGGGATCCGGGTGCTCAACGACATCGGGATGACCATTCACAAGGGCGAGATCGTGGGCCTGATCGGTCACAACGGTGCCGGCAAGACGACGCTGTTCGACGTGATCTGCGGCTTCCTGCCCGCCGACGGCGGCAAGGTCTTCCTGGGCGGGTCGGACGTCACGTCGTTCGGTGCCGCGGACCGGGCGCTGATCGGTCTGGGCCGTTCGTTCCAGGAGGCACGGCTCTACCCCGGGCTGACGGTTGCCGAAACCGTCGCCGTCGCCCTCGAACGCCACCTCGACTCGCGCGACGTCGTGGCCGCCGCGCTACGGCTGCCGGCATCGACGCTGTCCGAGGCCGTCGTCGTCGACCGGGTCCACGACCTGTTGGCGCGACTGGGCCTGACGCGCTACGCCGACACGATGATCGGTGAGCTGTCGACGGGCACCCGGCGGATCGTCGAGCTCGCCTGCGTGATGGCGCAGCGGCCCGCCGTCGTACTGCTCGACGAGCCCACCGCGGGGGTCGCGCAGAAGGAGACCGAGGCCCTCGGTCCGCTGCTGCGCCAGGTGCGCGACGAGACCGGCGCGACGATGCTCGTGATCGACCACGACATGCCGCTGCTGACCTCGCTGTGCGACCGGCTGGTCGCCCTCGAGCTCGGCCAGGTGATCGCGGAAGGTACGCCGGGGGCGGTTCTCGAGGACGACCGGGTGATCGAGTCCTACCTAGGTGTCGCCGGATAGCACTGCGCCTCTATCGTCATCGCATGCAGACGAAGATCCTCGGCACCACGCTTCCCGTTCTCGAGTGCGTGCTCAGCGCCAACGAGGTTGTGATCGGTGAAGCCGGCCGGATGTCGTGGATGTCCGAGGGCGTCACGATGGCGACCTCCACGTCGTACGCCGGCGGCAGCGGCGGCATCATGGGCGCGATCAAGCGCGTCGCGGGCGGCGGCACGCTGTTCACCAGCAGCTACACCGCCGGCGGCTCAGGCGGTCTCGTCGCGTTCTCGACGACCATCCCGGGCCAGATCCTGCCGGTGAGCATCTCCCCCGGGCACGACTACATCGTCCACCGCCACGGTTTCCTCGCGGCGACCAACGGCGTACAGCTGTCATCGGCCTTCCAGCAGTCACTCGGCGGCGCACTGTTCGGCGGCGAGGGGTTCATCCTCCAGCGCATCGGCGGCCAGTGCGACGCCTGGGTGCAGCTACAGGGCGAGATCGTCACCTATGACCTCCAGCCCGGCCAGAACCTCTTCGTCCACCCTGCCCACGTCGGCATGTTCACCGACGGCACCCAGTTCAGCATCACGACCATCAAGGGCCTGAAGAACAAGTTCTTCGGCGGAGAGTTCTTCCTGGTCAAGCTCACCGGACCGGGCAAGGTCTGGCTGCAGTCGCTCACGTTGCAGGGTCTGGCTCAAGACCTCATGCCCTACCTGCCGACCGGCGAGTCGAACGCCGGCGCGGGCGGTGCGGTCGGCGGCATCATCGGCGGCTTGCTCAAGGGATAGTCGGCCCGGCCCTCCGCTCGGGCCCTCGCCTGACCGATCCTGATGCGGTGCAGGTGATCAGGAAGAGCAGCGCCGAGGAGATGGTCGCCTGCTTTCTCCAGACCGAGTTGGCCAGCGAGCGTTGGGGTGCGGGCATTCGCGGGGTTCTCGTGCGCCTGGGCGAACCGGAAAGCCTGCTGCGCGTGCCGGACCTGGCTGATGAGCGCGGCAACCGAGCACGCCGTGCGGTGCTCGCCGCGACCCGCGGGTACGGCGAGGATCGCGAGCTCTTCGAGCATTTTCCCGCCACCGTCAGATGGGTGTGGGCGCGGTTGTCGCCGGCCGAGCTGGCGACCGTGCGCTACATCGAGTACTCCTACTGGAACGAGCTGTCGGGCGGAAGCCGGCTGCCTGCCGACGCCGCACCGCGGATCCTCGCCGGCGTACAGCCGTGGGGGGTGTCCAACGAACGCTTCTCGCGGGCCGCGCTCGAGTTGGCTCGGGGCGGCGAGTTCCCCCCGCTCATCCTGGCCGGGCCGAGTCGTACTCAGCTCGTCTGCCTGGAAGGCAACCTTCGCCTCACCGCGTATGCGCTTGCCGGCTTCCCGCGCCACGTCGAATGTCTCGTCGGGACCGCCCAAGGGCTGCGTCGCTGGGCGGCGTGACCCTCGAGCGAGTTCCACGAGGGTCTTGAAACTGTCGCTGTCATCTCTCAAGACATCGGTGACGGTTCTGTGCCAGGACATCGGTGACAGTTTGAGCGGTCTTCGTGGTGACACTTCAGGCCTGAGGGTCTGGGGATGGCTGCCAATGACCCCATCGATCCACGTGTCCGGCTTGCGATCTCGCGGTGGCCGGTGGACGCGCCCCCCGGGGCGGTCTCGACGTTCTGCGCCGAGCACGGCATCTCTCGCAAGACGTTCTACGAGTTGCGCAAGCGGGTCCGGGTCGATGGGCCGGCCGCGGTGTTGGAGCCCCGGTCGCGGCGTCCGCGCTCGAGCCCGTCGAAGCTGACCGACCAGATCAAGGCGCAAGCGGTTCAGGTCCGCGCCGCGTTGGAGGCTTCCGGGTTGGACCACGGGCCGATCAGCGTGCACGAGAAGATGCGCGCGATGGGCCTGTCGCGGGTTCCGTCTGAGGCGTCGCTGGCCCGGATCTTCCGTGAGGCTGGAGTAGCTCGGCTCGAGCCGAAGAAGAAGCCCCGCTCGGCCTGGCGCCGGTTCGTCTATCCGGCCCCGAACGCGTGCTGGCAGCTCGACGCGACCGAGTACGTCCTGACCGGCGGCCGGACCTGCGTGATCTTCCAGCTCATTGATGACCACTCCCGTTACGCGCTCGCCTCCCACGTCGCCGCGAGTGAGACCGCTGAAGCTGCGGTCGCTCCGACCGGCCCGTCTGGCTCCAGCGTCCAGCAGCCGACCGCTACCGACCCGAACCTGCACCACCATCGGCCGACCTGCCCGCCGACACCCAGCTCAAGACGTTGAACTCCGCCGGCACCTTCGTCCTGGACTCGATCCACTACAAGGTCGACGGGCAGCGCGCGTTCCAGCAGGTCCTGATCATCACCGACGGTGAGAAGATCACCGTTGCCGACCTCCACGGCGAGATCCTCATGTCCTGAGGCAGAACTGGCACCGATGTCCTGAGACATCACACTTGAAACTGTCGCGGGCGACCGATATATTCGAACACATGTTCGATTGCCGGGGTGCGGTGCTGCTGACCCCGCCTGGGTGGGACGAGCCCGATCCGCCGGACCTCGGCGACTGGGAGCCGATCCCGATGGAGCTCCTGGACGAGCTCGACCGCACCGCTCCGGACTGGAACGACGGCGGTCTCGCTTTCGCGGACCAGCCGGTCGACCAGGCCTGCCGCCTCCCGCTCGGCCAACACACCTACCCGCTGCTGATGATGACGCCCGTCGACGAGATGTCGGCCGATGCGAGAGCCTGGGCGCTCAAGCGCACCCGAGAGCTGATCAGCCATCTCGAGGGCTTCGCAGCAGAGTTGACCGCGGCGCTCGCCGGGCCCGAGCCGGACGATCGTCGCGAGGACTGGGGCGCCCACGAGGTGGCAGTTGCCACCCGCTGCAGCGTCAATGCGGCGGACCGTCAGGTCGCGCTCGCGCGAGACCTCGCCGGACGGCTACGGGCAACGCGTACGGCGATGAGCGAGGGTCGCTGCACCTTCGTGCAGGCTCGCGCGTTGAGCGAAGGCGTGGCGCACCTGCGAGACGACATCGCGCAAGAGATCGAGCAGCGGCTGCTCAAGTTCGCCCATCGTCAGGACCTGACGAAGTTCAAGGCGTCACTCCAGCGCTGGCTCGCCCGACTCGACCCGGACTTCGTCAAGCGCGCCAAGGACGCGCGAGCCGAGGTGATCGTCGAGCATCACGACCTCGGTGACGGCGTCGGCGAGCTGTTCATCCGCGGACCGCTGGAGCGGACCGCGATCATCGAGCTCGCGACGCGTTCCTACGCGACCGCAGCCAAGCCCGTGCTCGGTGGGACGGCCGCCGGCCGAAAGCTCGCCGGGCTCGTTCAGTGGGCCGAGGACTATCTGAGCTCACCGAAGGCACCACGCCGGCACGGCCGGGCGTTCACGGTGAACGTCACGTTCGACGCTCAGACGATGTTCGGCCTCACCCAGCACCCGGCCGAGATCCCCGGCTACGGGATGGTCCCGGCGCAGGCCGCCATCGAGCTGCTGGCCAACGGTTCGCCGTTGCGGCGCCTGATCATCGACGACGTCGACGGTCACCTGTTGCACTACGGGACGAAGACCTACCTGGTCCCGCCGCCACTGTCCGACCACTTGATCGCGCTGCACGGCATGAGCGCCGCACCGCACTCCAACGTCCCGGCTGCCGATTGCGACATGGAGCACAACATCCCGTTCCAGCGGGGCGGCACGACGGATCCGGACAACAACACTCCGGTCGACCGGCGATGGCACCGCGGCAAGACCCACGCCGGGTGGACGTATGTGAAGAACAGCGACGGCTCGGTCACCTGGACCTCACCCGCCGGACTCACCGAGATCGTCTACCCGCACGACTACCGGCTCGGGCCGTAACCGGCGGGTGGCAGGCGGGCGCTACTCGAAGCGGTAGTCCGACAGCGGGAAGCGTCGCGCCTCCCGCCGGGTGTTCAACGTCGAGGTCGGCCGCAGGATCGCGGCCTCGCCACGGGGGTTGAAGTAGTAGCTGCGCGCGGTCGAGCAACTGCCGTTGTAGAAGACGGAGTCGCCGAGCAGATCCGTCATGCGGTCGAGGAACGCGGCGTTCGCCTGCTCGGTGACCTCGAAGGTGCTCTTGCCGGTACGCCGCAGCTCGCTGAACACGCGCCCGATGTGCGTCATTTGGTACTCGATGGTGGTGAAGTACGACAAGCCGCTGTACGAGTACGGACTTGCGAGGTTGAGGAAGTTCGGGAACATCGGGATGGAGACACCCTCGTAGGCGCAGAACCGGTTGTCCCGCCACCACTTGCCGAGGTTGCGCTCGTCGCGGCCGATCACCTCGAACGCCGGGAAGTTGACGTCCCAGAGGTTGAAGCCGGTAGCAAGGACCAGCACGTCGATCTCGGTCTTGTGTCCGTCGACGGTGACGATCCCGTCGGAGTCGAAGTGGTCGATCGAGGTGGTCTCGAGGTGGACGTTGGGCTTGGTGAACGCCGGGAAGTAGTCGTTGGAGAACGTGGGCCGCTTGCAGCCGAACGAGTAGTCGGGAGTCAGCTTCTTGCGCAGCTCGGGATCTTTGATGGTACGGCCCATGTTGCGCATCGCGAGTCGGGCGGCCCGCTCGTTGAACCGGCGGAACTGCCGGTAGCGGAGCACGCCGAGCACCATCAGCATCTCGAGCAGGGACGTGCTCACCACCCGCGCCGCCCGCTGGGTGACCGGGAAGCGCGCGAACGTTCGCTGCACCGACTTCGGGATCGGGAAGTCGGTCTTGGCGGTCACGTAGATCGGGGTGCGCTGGTAGACGGTCAGCTCCCCCGCCACCTTGGCGAGCTCGGGGATGATCTGTACGCCGGTGGCGCCGGTGCCGATGACGGCGATCCGCTTGCCGGCGAGGTCCGCGTCGTCGTCCCACGCCGAGGTGTGGATCACGGTGCCGGCGAAGCCGTCGATCCCGGGGATCTCCGGGCGGAACGGCTGCGACAAGTAGCCGGTCGCGGTGACGACGAACCGTGCCGTGACCGTCTCCCCGCCCGCGAGGCTCACCACCCACATCCGGTCGTCTTCGTCCCAGCGCGCGCCTTCGACCGAGGTGTTGAAGCGCATGTGGCGGTGCAGGTCGTACTTGTCCGCGATGTGGACGGCGTAGCGCTTGAGCTCCGCACCCGGCGCGAACAGCCGCGACCAGTACGGGTTGGGCTCGAAGGAGTACGAGTAGGTGACCGACGGGATGTCGACGGCCAGGCCCGGGTAGTGGTTGACATGCCACGTGCCGCCGAGGTCGTCCTCGCGCTCGACGATGAGGATGTCGTCGAAGCCTTGCCGCTTCAGCTCGATCGCCGCGCCCATGCCGCCGAAGCCGGCGCCGACGATGACCACGTCGTGGTCAGGCTTGCGGCCGCTCACTTCAGGTTCCCCACGAGCTGGCCCTGCTCGCCGAACAGCTCCGCGGTCCAACGCTCGAGCAGCTCGGAGTTGTCGTGGTCGTTGGGATGGAATCCGACCCGGTTGTAGTCCTTGATCGCGGCGACCATCTCCTTGCCGAGGAACGGCGAGCGCCGCAACGCCGCGATGCTCTTGCCGAGGCGTACCGGGTTGTACGTCGACTTGTCCGCGAGCATCGACAGCAGGGTGTGCACCGTCGTACCGAAGATGAACGACCACGTCATGAGGCGCATGACCCGGATCCGCATCTTCTCGGTGCCGCCGACCGCGCGGTAGACATCGAAGGCGACCGCCTTGTGCTCGGACTCCTCGAGGGCGTGCCAGAGCAGGACCTTGCGGACCTCGCCCTCGCCGAGCATCTCGCGCGCCGCCTCGCTGGACAGCAACCGCTCGGCCAGCGTCGCGGTGTAGTGCTCCAATGCGGCAGTGATCGCAAGCTGCACCTTGTGCGGCGCCTTGCGCTCGACCCGCGCGAGGTCGAACTTCACGAGCCGGTCCACGCGGCGCGTCGGGTAGCCGAGCTCCTGCAACCGCGCGTTGAGCGCGCGGTGCTCGCGCCCGTGCATCGTCTCCTGACCGGTGAACCCGGCGACCGCCGCTTTGAGGTCCGGATCGGTGATCTGGTCGGCGTAGTGGCGCACCGAACGGACGAAGAAGTCCTCGCCCTCCGGGAACATCGCCGACAGGATCGCGACGACGTGGCTCATGATCAGGTCGCCGCTGGCGTAGTGCCGCTCGACCGTCGCGGGCGTGTAGTCGAACTTGACCCGGCGGGTCTTCACCACGCGCTTGGGCGCCGGCACGGACATCACGGTCATGGCTTGATCTCCATCGGGTTCGTGGTCACTTGCATGTTCAGCGCGAGTACGCCGAGGAACTCCCGCACCTTGCGGGCCTGGCCTTTGGCGTGCTCGCCCGCCATCGCACCGAGCGCGAGACCGGCGTAGAGGGCGTGCAGCGAGCGCAGCGCCTCCTCGATGTAGGGCAGCCGCGCCAGGTCGGGGAAGTACTCGAGGACCATCTCCGCGGTGATCGCGGCGATCTGGTCCTCCATCCGCCGCAACACCGGCTTCAGCTCGGGGTAGGCGCGGGAGGCGACGGTGAGCTCGATCAGGGCCAGGCCGGTCGGATCGTCGTAGAACGACCACAGCACGGCAAGCGCCTCGTCCGGCGTACGGCGGGCGGGGTCGAGCGCCGACAGCTGCTCGCGGAACTCCCGGCCGCGCGTCTCGACCAGCTGCTCGGCGGCGGCGGTGACGAGGTCGGCCTTCGTCGGGAAGTGGTGGGCCAGCGCGCCGCGCGAGACGTGCGCGCGGCGGACCACGTCGTTGGTGGACATCCGGCCGTATCCGGAGTGCGCGAGACAGTCGATCGTGGCGCCCAGCAGCCGGGCGCGCATCGCCTCCGTGCGCTCAGCCTGGGACCGCCGCTCCATACCTGGAACGTACGCGCGAAAAAACAAACAGGCAAGCCTGCCTGCAAGTGGCGTATGTCACTCCACCCGCGGCTTGCGGAGGGTGGCGATCATGCTGCCGGTCATGCCCGTCGTACGCCGCATGACGGAGTCGAGCACGGTGAACGTGCCTTGGAGCAAGAAGCTGCGCGGGCCGCCGTAGAAGATCGAGACCGGCGGGAAGACCGCGTCGACCCACTTGGCGTCCGGGTAGCGGTCGCGCAGGGCGGAGTGCATCGTCCAGGTCCAGAAGACCGGGTTGAGCTCGTACTCGATCGCAGTTGCCTCGAGGCCGACGTGCTCGGCGACCTTGCGCATCGAGGGCCCGTCGAAGAACCACCAGTGCCGTGGGAAGTGGTTGCCACCCCAGTGGCCGCCGAACTTCTGCGCATCCTTCGAACCGAAGTCCGGGGTCGCGGCGAGGAACACTCCGCCCGGTCGCAGCAGCTCGGCGGCGTTGCGGGTGAACACAACCGGGTCCTCGACGTGCTCGATGACGTGACGCGCGACGACGATGTCGAAGTAGCCCTTGGGCAGCTCGCCGTCCTGCTGGTCCTCGAACGCGCCCTGCACGGTCTTGTGCCCGGCCTTCGCCGCGATCGCGAGAGCGTCGCCGTTGATGTCGAGCCCCCACGTCTCGACCATGTCCGCGGGACGGCTGGCCCGGTAGTAGTCGAGGATCCGGCCGTCACCGCATCCGACGTCGAGCAGCTTCACCTTGTCGGTTGCGCCGACTCCGGCGCGCGACATCGCCTTCGCCAAGACCTGACCGGTGTACTTCAGCGACACCTTCTCCTTGGCGCTGAGCGAGCCGTCGGGGCGGCGGTCGTTGACCATGTTGTAGCTGTAGTAGGTCGGCGGGTAGATCCGATCGAGCTCGCTCACATCCGGCATCGGGTCGAGCCGGCCGAGGCCGCACGAGCGACACTTCACCACCGAGAACGTCGCGTCGGTCGTCTCGGGGTACTCGTGCTCGTGACCGCTCCAGAGCACGATCGACTCCGTGCTGCCGCACAACGCGCACGGCCGGTGGACGGTGGCGATCGGATCGCTGGCCTGCGGCTTCGTCACGCCTGCACCCTAAGGGAGGGTCTTGAGGTGCTTCAGCAGAGCGCCGGTGTAGCTCTTGTGGACGAGCCTTGCCGGGGCCTGCTCGCGAGCCGCGAGCCGGCGGGCCGCTTCCGGCAGCCGCCGCGCCGGGATCCAGGGGAACAGGTGGTGCTCGGCGTGCCAGTTCATGTTGTACGGCGAGACGTTGGTGCCCTCGACGACGTTGGCGTCGACCGACACCCGTCGATCCGGGTACGCGTCGAGCTCGTCGCCGACCAGCGCGTGGTCGACGTAGTTGCGTGCCACGACGACGCCCGAGGTCACGGTGAGCAGCGGCGCGAGCCACAGCATTGGATACGTCCACCACTTGGTGAGCTTCGCGAAGATTGCCCACAGTCCGACCTGCACCAGCGCGAGGTCGCGCTTGTCCTTGCGAGAGTTCGCCGGGTCCACCCAGGTCCAGCCCTCGCGACGCTTGAGCAGCTTCACGGCGTAGATGCCACTGAACGCCTCGATCAGGTGGCGAGCCAGCCCCTTGCGCGTCTCGAGATGCGGGCCCTCGTGCAGATAGCCGTCGGGGTCGTCCGGGGTGTTGAGCAGGCGGTGGTGGCGAAGATGCTGCGCGCGCGTGGAACGGAAGCCTGACCCGCACGGCGCGGCCGCCGCCACCAGACCGACGGAGTCGTTGAGCTTGCGGTTGCGGAACAAGGTGCGGTGCAACGCGTCGTGCTCGACGTTGAGGAACGCCTGCTGGCGACTGGCGATGACCGCCATGGCCGCGACCGCGGCCGTCGGCGTACGCCGCTTCCAGAACCACGCCACCGATCCGGCGACCGCCGCCCACGACAACCCGATGTAAGCGGCGTTCCACAGCTCGTCACTGCGATCGACGCGCAGGTCGTGGAACTCGCGACGCAGGCTCAGGTCGCTCGCGTCTCGCGGCGCCGGGATCGACTCCGCCGCCGTGTCGGTCTCGCGCTCAGCCGGCATCGCCACGCATGAAGGTTAGCAACGCTCACCAGTCCACGGAGAATCCCAATCTATTGTCACATCCAGTGACAGATGATAGGAACCAGGCCATGACGGACTGGACGCAGCTGTCCGCCCGCGCGTCCTTCGCCTCGCATCGCCTCATCGGCTGGATCTACTGGGACCCGGGTGCCCTCGAGCGGTACGCCGCGCTCGGCGTAGAGATGGGCGGCATCACCTACATCGCCAGCCGGTCAGCGCCGCTCGCTCCCGCCGGCGCCCAGGTCGTCGCCGCGGCGTTCTACTCGATCAGCCCGGAGTTCATCGCCGCGGCCCTGGCGGTCACGGCAGAGAAGACCAGCTTCGAGGCGATCGCTGCGGCGCGCGACGACGCGGTCGTCGCGGGCTTGCGGAGCTTCGTGCCGGAGATCTGTGACGGGCTCGCTTCGCTCGCGTCGCCGCTGTGGGCCGCGGCCGACGCCTTGCCGGTCTCGGGTCGGGCGCTGTTCGCGGCGCATCGGCAGGCGCCGCGGCCTTCGGACCCGCTGCTGTCGGCGTGGCTGGCGGTGAACTGCATCCGCGAGTGGCGCGGCGACACGCATTTCGCGGTACTCGCCGCCGAGGACATCTCCGGGGTGCAGGCCGGGCTGTTGCACAACGCCTACCTCAACTACCCGAAGGACTGGATCCCGCGCAGCCGCGGCGCCGACGACAACGACGTCGCCGAGGCGTACGCCTCGCTCGCGTCGCGAGGTCTTGCGACCGCCGGCGCCGTGAATGACGCGGGGCTTGCCTTGCGGCAGCGCATCGAAGACCGCACCGATTTGCTCTGCGAGCGCGCCTGGCGCTTGCTCGGTCTCGAGCTGACCACGCAGTTCCTGTCGCTCGTCGAGCCGGTCGGCGACCGGCTGCTGGCGCGCATCGACGAGACTGCCGGCACCGAGTGGATGCCTGCGGCGCGGCTTCGCCGCGACCGCGACTAAGGAGAGATCGCATGGGTGAGACGCTCGACTACGCCGACCGGCTGTGGCGCGGTGAGGACGAGATCACGAGCGGCCATCAGCTGTTCGCGGGTCTGCCGCTCGAGGAGTGCACCGACGGCGTCGCGTTCCTGCCGACGTTCGCCAACGTCTCGGCGTTCACCACCGACGACGGGCTGTTCATGGTCGACACCGGCGCCGAGATGATGGCCTCGATCATCCACGGCCAGATCCGTGAGTGGTCGGACCAGCCGCTACACACCGCCGTGTACTCCCACGGGCACGTCGACCACATCTTCGGCGTACCGGTCTTTGCCGCGGAGGCCGCCGAGAAGGGCTGGCGGGCGCCGCAGGTGGTCGCGCACGAGGCGCTGCCGCTGCGGTTCGACCGCTACAAGATGACGGCCGGCTACAACGAGATCATCAACAAGCGGCAGTTCCAGGTGGAGAACCTGCGCTGGCCGATGAACTACCGCTACCCGGACGTGACCTACCGCGACGCGATGACGCTGACCGTCGGCGGCATGACGATCGAGCTGCACCATGCGCGCGGCGAGACCGACGACCACACCTGGACCTGGGTGCCGGAGAAGAAGGTGCTCTGCTCCGGCGACCTGTTCATCTGGGCCTCCCCCAACGCGGGCAATCCGCAGAAGGTGCAGCGCTACCCGATCGAGTGGGCGCGGGCGCTGCGCACGATGGCGTCGCTGGGCGCGGAGTTCCTGCTGCCGGGACACGGCGTACCGGTGGTGGGGGCGGACCGGATCAAGACGGCGCTGCTCGACACCTCGGCGCTGCTCGAGTCACTGCACGAGCAGACCGTGGCGATGATGAACGAGGGTGCCCGCCTCGACGAGATCATCCACGCCGTCAAGGCGCCGGCCGACCTGCTCGACAAGCCTTATCTGCGACCGGTGTACGACGAGCCCGAGTTCGTCGTCCGCAACGTGTGGCGGCTCTACGGCGGCTGGTACGACGGCAACCCGTCGTCGCTGAAGCCGGCGCCCGACGCGGCCGTGGCGGCGGAGCTGGCCTCCCTCGCGGGCGGGGCGTCGGCGCTCGCGTCGCGTGCCGGCGCGTTGGCCGCTGCCGGCGATGACGAATCGCTGCGGCTGGCCGGACACCTCGCGGAGATCGCCGCTCTCGCCGCGCCGGACGACGCGGGCGTCCACCGGGTGCGCGCGGAGGTGTTCGGCGCCCGCGCCGAGGCGGAGGCCTCGACGATGGCGAAGGGCGTGTTCGCCTGGGCCGCCTCCGAGAGCCGCAAGCGCACCTAGCGAGCGAACAGTCGCACCGAGGCGGTCCGTCGTCTACTGGGCGCGCGTGACCTTGCGGTAGCGCGCTTCGAGGAACGAGTACGTCGCGAAGACCAGCAGCCCGGCGGCGACCACCGCCAGCAGGACGTCTCCCCACCAGCGGCCGGTCAGCCGGGCCAGCACCTGGTCCAGGCCCTCCGCGTGAGCGGGATCGGACTGCACCGCGGCGACGATCAGGAACACCCCGACCGGTACGAAGACGAGCGCGCGAGCGGGGATACCCACCACCGCCGCACCCGCGACGAGCCGGCAGACCCAGCGCGGCGCCCGGTCCACGGCGAGGCCGTCGGCGTACTCCTCGCTCACCGCGGTGCGGATCTGGTTGGCGCACGCCGCGATGACGACGACTCCCAACCCGACAACGATCTCGCGCCCCGCAGGCAGGCTCAGCAGATCGCCCGCTGTCCGGTGTTGGGACTGGTTGCTGCCGGTCGATCGGTTGCCGAGGACGTAGCCGAGCGGGATCCACGCGAGCGCCAGATAGAACGCGCCCTGCAGACCGGTCGTGATCCGGCGCCACCGCGAGCCGCGGCGGTCGGTCCACGCACTCCACAGCCGTACGACGCCGAACCCCAGGAACCCGACCGCCACCGCGACGATCGCCACCTCACCGATCGGGTTCGACGCGATCGTGGTGAGCGCGCCGTTCGCGTCGGCCTGCGGCCCGCGCCGACCCGTGACGGCCAGGTTCACCACGAGCCCGGCGAGCAGCAGGTAGAAGCACCCGCGCGCCACCAGCCCGAACCGGGCGATCACCGTCGCGACGCGCTCCGCGGGATCGGCCGCCCGGCCGTGAGCGGTACGACGACGTCGTGACGCCGCCGTGGTCGCCATGGCAGTGATGTGCCCGCAGTTGCCGAGTGCAACCATTTGACGGCCCACCCCACCAGCCCGGAAGGTCGCGCCATGACCGAGAGCTCACTGACCGACACCAGCGACATGATCGGCTTGCACCGCGTCTTTCGCGACGCCGGCGCGAACGGCCCGGCGTTGATCCGCGAGGCCGCGGACCAGGCTCGTACCGATCTCGTCGCGAGCTACCTGACCAACGTGCTGTGCCTGCTGAAGTCCCACCACGAGGGCGAGGACGAGCTGGTCACGCCGCGTCTGGCCTCGCGCGCCGACGAGGACGAGGTCGCGGCGATCACCCGGATCGCGTCGCAGCACGAGCCGGTCGTCGACCTCATCGAGCACGCAAACGCCGCGCTCGCCGCCTGGCAGGCCGCCCCGACGGAGCAGACCGCTTCCGCAGCCGTCGCGGCCGTCGAGGGCCTGACCGCGGAGCTGACCCCGCACCTCGACGAGGAGGAGCAGACCGTGCTGCCGATCGCCGCGCGGCACATGACCCAGTCGGAGTGGGGCGAGCTGCCGGGGCACGGCATGCGGACGTTCACCGGTGACAAGCTGTGGCTGATCCTCGGCCTGATCCGCGAGCAGATGACCGCGGAGCAGATCGACCGGATGGACGCGAACATGCCGCCGCCGGTCAAGCAGATGTGGGACGGCGTCGGCCGCGCCAGCTTCGAGGACTTCGTCAGCCAGCTGCGGAGCTGACCGTCGGCTCGGCTGCACCGGCCGAGCGCCGGTCACATGCGATGGGGCAGGAGCGGCACGCCCCACCGGACTCGCACGCCTGCTCCTCGGCGACCTTGCGCAGCTTCGGCAGCATCGGGAGCGGCGCGAGGAGCGTGAGAAGCGCATACGCCGTGAAGACGAGATCGGGCCACGCCGTGTCGAGCAGCGCCGAGACGACGCCGACCGGCAGACCGGTCGCGGCCCACAACGGATACCTGCCGGCGTACTTCGCAACCGTGCGGGACCCGTCGCCGCCGACGTAGCGAGCGGCCAGCCGGAAGGCTGCCGCGCTCGCGACCACCCAGACCGGTCCGGCCAACACGCCCCACGCGAACAGCGGCCACGACCAGCTCACAGCAGCTCGCCCGGGTCGGACGGTACGTCGGCGGCGTACTGCTGTAGGACGTCGAGCGGCACGATCTCGAGGGCCCGCTGGTTCGTCGATGCGAGGACGACCGGCGCCGCCATGCCGTCGAGATGCGCCTGCAGCCACCGTGCCGCGACGACACACCAGCGGTCGCCGGGCACCAGGCCGGGGAACTGCCACTCGGGTCGCGGCGTGACGAGGTCGTTGCCGACCGACACCTGGTGCGCCAGGAACTCGCGGGTGACGACGGCGCACACGGTGTGGCTGCCGACGTCTTCCGGGCCGGAGCTACAGCAGCCGTCGCGGTAGAAACCGGTCACCGGGTCGCTGCCGCACGGCTCGAGCGGCTCACCCAGTACGTTCAGCTCGCCGTCCACCCCTCGAGCCTGCCACGGTCACGCCGCGGACACCGCAGCCACCGCCGCCGGCGAGATCGCGAGGTAGTCCAGCGCGTCCTGCGTGTCCGCCTCCTGCGAGGGGTGGTAGTCGCGGCGGCAGTAGCGCGGGACGGCCAGCGCGAGCATGCCCGGTGTCGGCAGCAAGCCCTTCTTCGCGGCGCGCCGGAAGTCGTTGAACGTCGGTGCGGGACCGACGTACGTCGGGTCGGCGGCGCACAGGAAGCGCATGCCGCGCCGCCAGAGGTACGCCATCGCGATCGCCGACACGATCATCGAGCGGATCCGCGAGAACCAGCTGTTGCTGACGGCACGGAAGACGTCGAAGGCGACACTTCGGTGCTCGACCTCCTCGGCGCCGTGCCAGCGCAGCAGGTCGAGCATCGTCGGGTCGGCGCCGGCGGCGTCGAACGCCGGTGAGTCGAGCACCCACGCGCCGAGGACGGCGGTGAAGTGCTCGATGGCGGCGATGATCGCCACCCGCTCGAGCAGCCACCGGCGTTTCGGGGTCGGCAGGTACGGGTCGTCGCCGAGCAGCTTGCCGAACATCCACTCCACTCGGCGTACGAACGGATCCGGGTCGAGCCCGTTGGCTCGCAGGTGGTCGAGGACCGCCGCGGGCGCCCGGGAGTGGACCGCCTCCTGCCCCATGAAGCCCTTGACGTCCGCGCGCAGCCGGTCGTCGTCGATCAGCGGGAGGACCTGCTTGTACACGTGGACGAACCAGCGCTCGCCGGCCGGCAGCAGCAGGTGCAACACGTCGATGATGTGCGACGCGACGGGCTCGCCCGGAATCCAGTGCAACGGCGTCGGCTCCCAGTCGAAGCCGACTCGACGAGGCCGGATCTCGTGGGCGGACGGCGCGGTCACGCCCACTAGATCTCGAACCTCGCGAGCCGCCGCATGGCCGCCGGGGACAGCCGCGACATCAGCCGACCGCCGATCGCCTCCGGTGTCACGGGTACGACGGGGGTCCGCTGCCGGACGGCCATGACGATCGCCTCGGCCACCTTCGACGGCGGGTAGTTGCGCCGCGCGTACTGCTTGGCGATGTTCCTCGCGCGCTCCTTCTGCTCGGCCTCGGAAAGCCCGACATAGCGCGTCGACGTCGTGATCGGCGTGTTGACGATGCCGGGGCAGATCGCGGAAACACCGATGCCGTACTCCGCGAACTCCGCACCGAGGGATTCGCTCAGCATCAGGACCGCCGCCTTGGTGGCGACGTACGCGCTGAGCATCTTGCTCGGCGTGTACGCCGCGGCGGACGCGACGTTGACGACGTAGCCACCCTCGAGCCGTTCGGCCATCGCCGCCCCGAACAGCCGGCAGCCGTTGACGACGCCCATCAGGTTGACGTCGACGATCCGCTGCCAGTCCTCGGCGGAGGTGTCGAGGAAGCTGCCCGCGACCCCGATGCCGGCGTTGTTGACGACGACGTCGGGCACCCCGTGGTCGGCCATCACCCGCTTGGCGAAGTCCTCCATCGAGGCGACGTCCGACACGTCGACGGCGTACGCGTGCGCCGGTGCGCCGGCGGCGCGGATGGTCTCGGCCGTCTGCTCCCCCGCCTCACCGTGCAGGTCGGCGATCACGACCTCGGCCCCGAGCCGGGAGAACGCAAGCGCCGTCTCGCGGCCGATCCCGCTGCCCGCACCGGTGATGACGACCAGCTGGTTGTCGAAGCCTTGCTTGCGTCTGCGGCGCTTGCTGCTGGCGGGCGGCGTCTCGGCGCTGACGCGGTGACGGCTGAGCGCTCGACCTTCGGGCTCGCCTTCGATGTGAGCGACGAGCTCGCTCACTGCGTGGGCGAGGGCAGTGGGCGACTTCTGCTGCAGCCAATGACCGGAACGCACCCGGCGTACCCAGAGCCGGTCGGTCCAGCGCGCCACGTCGTCGGCCACGACGGAGCTCGACAGGTAGCGGTCGCGGGTCGCCACGATCACCTGGACCGGCACGGTCGTCGTCCGCTCGGTCGGGTTGCGCAGCCTGCGCGCGACGTTGGCCCGGTAGATGTTCACGCCACGGATGCCGTCCTTGCGCAGCGTCGGCGCCGGCCACCCGTCGCGCCTCGGCAGCCCTTCCAGCTTCGCGACCGCGCCGGCGAAGGTGCGGGCCAGGACCAGCCGCCACATCAGCGGGACGAGCAGCGGCACGTACATCGCGGCCATGTACCACGATCTGCGCGCCTGTCCGAGCACCGCCGCAAGGGCCGACGGGCGCACTGCCATGCGGTCTCGCACCCAGAACCCGGCGTGGTCCAGCGACGGCCCGGAGATCGAGGTGAACGACGCGAACCGTGCCTGGGTCTCGGGGTCGGTGACCGCCTCCCAACACTGGACCGATCCCCAGTCGTGCCCGACCAGGTGGACCGGCGCGTGCGGCGAGACCGCGTCCGCGACCGCGCGCAGGTCGGCGGCCAGCACCTCGAGGCGGTAGGCGGCCTTGCGACGCGGCGCGTCGGACGCGCCCGCGCCGCGCACGTCGTAGGTGACGACGTGGAAGCGACCCGCGAGCTCGTCGACGACCGCGCGCCACGTGGCGGCGCTGTCGGGGTAGCCGTGCACCAGCAGCACGGTGGGCGCATCGCGCACACCGCTCTCGTTGACCGCGAGCTTCACCCCGCCCGACTCGACGAAGAACGTCGCCACGGCGCCACCTTCCTAGTAGACTGCTGATCTAATAATGACAGACCACAGGGCAAGGGTGTCAACGGTGCCGACGCGGCGGCGGCTCGCGGTCGCCGACCGGCGCGCCGAGCTGATCGCGGCCGCGCTCGAGCTGTTCAGCGACCGGCCGGCCGACGAGGTCAGCCTCGACGACGTCGCGGCACGAGCGGGGGTCTCGCGGGCCCTCGCCTACCGCTACTTCGGCACCCGAGGCGACCTCTACGTCGCCGCGATGCGCAGCGCCGCTGACCAGATGCTGGCCTTGCTCGACCCGCCGCACGACGCTGCGCCGCTCGACCGCGTCGTCGAGGCGATCCACCGGTTCTTCGACTTCGCGGAGGACCACGCCACCGGCTTCCAGTCGCTGTTGGCCGGCCACCCCGGCGCGCAACAAGGCGCGATCGGCGACATCGTGACGGAGGTCCGCCGCGCCCTCTACGAGCGCCTGGTCGAGGGCATGGCGTTGCGGCGGGTCAGTCCCGAGCTGCGCCTCGCGCTGAGCACGTGGATCGCCGGCGCCGAGGCCGGTGCGTTGGACTGGTTGACCAACCGCGACCTGCCCCGACGTAGCGTCGAGGACTTCCTGCTCAGCCAGCTCTACGCCGGGCTGAGCGTCGCCGCGACACGTGACCGCGAGGTCGCCCGATTCCTCGAGGAGCTGTCCTGAGCCAGCTTTCCTACGCCGAGTTCGGAGCGGCGTTCGTGCACACCGCGGTGAGCCCCGAGCGGGTGGGCGCGGTCATCCGCCGCATCACCGGCGACGAGGTGCGAGTCGGCCCGCTGCCCGCCGGACCGGGCGGCGTCGCAACCGCCAACGCGGTCGGCGAGATCGGTGAGCCGTCGATCGAGGTGACCGGACACGACCCGCTCAGCTATGGCATCACCCTGCCCGCGGCGTTGGACGTCGACGTGACCGCCGCGGGCGCGAAGCACCACTTCGACGTCGAGGCGACGGTGCGCCTGGCCATCGCGGTCCGGCTCGCCCCGCCGCTGTCGTTGTGCATCGACCCGGCGCGCCCGACCTACGAAGACGTCGACGTCGTCGTACACCCCAAGGGGATTCAAGCCCGGGTGCTGGCGCGATCCGGAATCGTGGAGCGCGAGATGCGCAAGCACATCGCGCGGTACGTCAGGGAGCGACTGGACACGGAGGTGGCCGCGTTCTCGACGATCGACTTGATGGAGCTGATCCAAGGAGTGGCCAGCAAGCTCACGGGCTAAGGCAGGACGACCTTGCTGATCAGCCACTCGTCGTGCTCGCGTTGCAGCGTCATCTCGACGCGTTGGGCGTCGACGTGTGTCCCGCTGCGGTTCTTGATCGTCTGGTTGAGGAACAGGTCGACGACCGCGGTCGTGTCGCTGAGCGAAGCGATGCCCGCGCTGACGATCGACGCGGTGGAGCTCGCCTTCGCCTTCACCAGCGTCGTACGCAGCTGTGCCGTCTCGTTGCGGTACTGCGACAGGAACGGGTCGACCGCGTGCGATTCCGTCTTCGCGAACGCCGCGTCGAGGTCGGTGTAGGAGTAGGTGGCGAAATCGACGGCGTAGCTCTTGGCCGCCGCGATCGCGCTTTGCGCGCTCGGTGAGAGCTCGTGCGAGAGCCGGTCGTTCTGGGCGAAGGCGTGGTGGGTGCGGATGCCCCCGACGACCAGCCCGGCGACCACGAGCAGCGCTGCCAGGACGCCGAGCGTGACCCGAAGCCGCGGCAGGCGCAGCGTCACCGACCGGCCCTCGTCGCTCACTGTGCTCCTGTCGTGTAGATGCCGCGCCACGTGTCGTCGCCCGCCGGCCGGGGCTCGTAGACCGCACCCCGCTGATCCTGGATGGGCAGTGGATGCAGACAGTAACCGTTGGTGATCGGCGGCCCCCGATGCGGATTGAACGGGGCGCGCCGACGGGTGCCCGGGTAGCCGCAGAAGGTGCCCGGTTGGTCACTGAGCAGGAACGAGACGTGCCCGCCGTGGACTGCGGAGGCGAGCGCATGCAGACCGGCCGGCAGCGAGAACAGCAACGCCTTGAGCCCGGGCAACCGGGCCACCGCGATGCGCCCGGTGGTGACCAGGTTGGTCAGCAGTACCGCTACGTCGTGTGAGTCGTTGACGAGCAGCGGGGCGACCTGCTCGGTCGTGCGCAGCGCGGCGTCGATCAGTTGCGCCGTTCGCGGGTCGTCCTTGCGGATCGTGTCCGAGAGCCGGCGCAGCGAAGTCGCGAACGTGCGGATGTCGCTGTCGTGGCGTACCTGTGCGTCGAGCAGGACGCCTGCGCGGTGGAGCAGGTCGACGGTTTGCGGCTCGACCGCCACGAGCGAGTCGACGAGCCGGGCGCCGTGATCCAGGATCGCGCCGAGCGCCGGGCCGGTCCCGGCGAACGCGATGTCGAGCTGGTCGAGGACGGTACGGAGCTGGCGAAGGTCGACCGACTTCGAGAACGCGTCGATGCTGCTCAGCAAGGTCGCCAGCGACGGCGGCCGGGCGGTGTCCTTCGCTGCGATGACGGAACCGGCGACGAGGTACGGCGGGCCCGCCGCCGTCGGCTCCAGGTCGAGGTACTGCTCCCCCGCCGGCGATCGATCCGCGACCACTGCCTTGGTGGCGCTCGGGATGTGCACCGAGTCGTGAATGGCGAGCTCGGCGGCCACGCCGGTGTGGGTGATCTCGATCGCGGAGACGAGGCCAACCGGCACACCCCGATAGGTCACCTGGCTGCCGGGGAACAGCCCGCCGGTCTTCGGCATGTCGACGGTGACGCGGTAGCTGCCCTCGATCGTCTTCTGCCCGATGACGCTGACGACGAGATAGCCGAGCGCGAGCAGGCCGACGGCGGCGAACAGCCCGAGCTTGCCGAGTGGCAGTCGCCTCATCGCGCCGATCCTCTCGGCACGATGATGTTGCCGACCAGGTCGAGGTAGTCGCCTGGGATCGCCCGGTCCAGCAGGAGCGCGAACCGGCGCAGCCCGGCCAACGTCGAGCCGAGCCGGCCGCGCAGCGAGACCAGCGTGTCCAGGGTCGGAGCGAGGTCGTCCAGGTCGGTGAGCAGCGTGCCCTGCACGGAGTCGAGCACCTGGGTGGCGGTTCGGCCGAGCGAGGAGAGCCGGGTCAGCAGCGCGGTGAAGCCCGCCGTGTCGTTGCGCAGGTCCGCGATGCCCGGCCGAAGCGCGGTGAGTCCGCGCACCAGCAGCTGGTGCTGAGCCGCGAGCTCCTTCGACAACCCGGCGACCGCGGTCAGGGTGTGGTCGATCTCCGCGGTGTGCGCGTCGAGCTGCGACAGCACCCGGTTGAGCCGGGCGATCAACGCCCGACCGGTTCGCGCCCGGCCGTCGAGGGCGACGTCGAGCTGCCCGACGATCGTCGAGATCTGGCTGATCCCGCCGCCGTTGAGCACCGCGGAGAACGCCGAGAGCAGGTCCTCGATGTCCGGAGCACGGTTCGTGCTCGTCGCGGCGATCTCGTCGCCGTCTTTCAGGTCCTCCGCTGTCGCCGCCCGGGTCGGCGGCAGCAGGTCGACGTACTCCTCGCCGAGCGGAGTCGTCAGCTCCAGCGTCGCGCGGGTCCCGACCGGCATCCTCGCCGACTGCTCGATGGCCATGTGGACGTAGGCGCGGAAGCCCGACGTGGTCAGTGAGGTGACCCGGCCGACCGTGACGTCGTGCAGCTCCACCCGGCCACCGATCGGCAGGCCCGTCGCATCGCCGAAGACCGCCGTCAACCGGTAGGACGGTCCACTCACCCCCCGACCGACAGAGAAGCTCTGCAGGCCCGGACCGCACCCCGTCACGGTCGCGATGACCACCAGGCTCAGGGCGATGGCGCGGCGGTGCCGTCGCGGCGTGGCCGGCGGGCGGGTCGCGCTCATCGGGCGTCCCCCGCCATGCCGGTCAGGATCTGGCAGACCGGGCCGAGCTGCGCGCACAGCTTGCTCACCTGCGCGTTGAAGAACTGGTTGCGACCGAGGTCGGCGTGCCGGGTGAGGATCGCGCCGCCGTGGTTCACCCGCGCCAGGTTCTGCGCGGCGAGCGGCAGGTTGTCGAGGGTCTCGATGAGCGCGCGCTGATGCTGGAGCAGCACGTTGGTGGTGACGACGAGGTCGTGCAGGTCGCCATGGAGCGTCGCGCGGTGTGCCTCGAGGAAGCTCGCCAGCGACAGCAGTCCGGTCGAGAGGTTGTCCACGACGCCGGTGATCTGGCCGCGCTCGGCGGCCAGCTCGGACGACGCCCGCGCGAGGTCGGACTCGAACGACGAGATCCGCCGCACCCGGGTGGCGAGGTTGCTACTGAGCGTGTCGAGATGGGTGATAACCGCCGCGAACGCACCACGGTCCTCCGCCAGCGCCCCCGTCGCGGTCGACAGGCCCTCGATGCTCTCGTGCAGGGCGGGCCCGTTGCCGGCGAGGTTGTTCGAGAGCACCGTGATCAACCGCCCGACCGCGCCCTTCGCGCCCGCCTGCTTCGGACCGAGCGCGTTGAACAGCGTGGTCAGCGACCCCACGAGCTCGTCGAACTCCGCCGGCTCATGCGTGCGCGCCAACGGCAGCACGTAGTTGTCGGGCATCGTCGGGCCCGTCCCGTCGTAGGCCGGGCTCAGTCCGACGTACCGGTCGCTGATCACCGACGGCGGCACGATGTAGGCCTGCGCGTCGAGCGGGATCTTCGTCCCCGCCGGCAGACTCAGCACGACCTTGACCTGGTGGGGCTGCGGGGTGACCGAGGACACGTCACCGACCGGCAGGCCGAGGATGTCGACGTGGTTGCCGACGTAGATCCCGTTGCTCTCGGTGAAGTACGCCGTGATGTGCAGCCGCTTGCCGCCGGTCACGAGGTGAATGCCGACGACGACGACCGCCACGACCACAGCGAGCGCCACCGACGCCGCGGTGGCCACGACGACCTGCCGCCTCACGAGCAGTCCTTCGCGATCGAGAAGCCACACAACACGTTGTCCGGCAGCAGCAGGTAGGGCAGGTTGATGTCGAGATACGGGCCGTCACCGGAGGCGTTGACCAGCCCGCGGCTGGCCGGGGCGAGCAGGTCGACGGCATGGCCGAGCACGTGGTCGTCGTTGCGCAGCAGCGTCGTGACGACGTGCAGCCGCGTGAGCAACGGGCCGAGAGTGGCGGCGTTGTGCGCCACCAGCCGGGCCAGCTCCCGACCGAGCCGGCTCGAGTCGACGAGCAGCTCGTGGATGATCGCCCGCCGGGCGTGCAGCGTCGCCAGGACTTGGTCGGCGTCGAGGAACAGCTGATCGAGGTCGCTGCGCTGTGAGACCAACGTCGCGGTCACCGACCGCGTGCTGCGGACGAGGTCTTGGAGCTGGGACTGCCGCGAGACCACCACGTTGGAGATGCCGGCCAACCCGTGCAGGAGCCGGCGAGTGACCGTAGGCGTGTGCGCGAACGTCGTGCTGACCGTCGCGAGCGCCTTGCGCAGGGTGGGGATGTCGAGACCGGACACCGTCGCGGACAGTCCGTTGGTGACGTCGGCGAGGTCGAACGGCACCTGGGTGCGCGACACCGGAATCGTGGTCGACGGGTCCAGCGTGCCGCCGCCCGCCGGCGTGATCTCGACGTACTTCGTGCCGAGCAGCGTCGCGACCTCGATCGAGGCTGAGGTGTCCGCGCCGAGGTGGACGCTCTTCGGCAACGTGAAGTCGACCCGGATGACCGCGCTGTCGAGGTGGACCCCGGTGACCGTGCCCTGCGGGATGCCGGCGACCCGGACGTCGTCACCGGTCGACAACCCGGCGGCTTCGGCGAAGTCTGCCGAGTAGGTGCGGCTGGCGGAGAACAGCGAAACCTTCGGCAGCAGGATCACCGCCGCGAGGACGCCGACCAGCGCGAGCGTCCCGATCGCGCCGACGACCAGCCGGTTGCGCGAACGAAGCGGCCTCATCGCGCGCCGCCTCGGGATGCGCTCCGGCAGACCGCCGAGTGCACGACCGTGCCGTTGATCCGGACGGGTACGACGAGCGACCCGCTCTGCAGCGCCACCGAGCAGACGTAGCCGTTGAGCCAGGTGCCGTAGCCGAGGCTGCGGGTGAAGGCGGCCGCGCCGAGCGGGAGCGCCCGCACCGCCGCGGCGAGGATCCGCTGGTTGCGCACCAGCGTGCCGGCCACGAGGAACAGATCCCCGATGTCGTGGTGCAGGATCGGCTCGCCCTTGTCGAACAGGTCGCTCACCGAGGCGGCGACCTCGTCGATGCCGTGCAGGGCGCGCGCGATCTGCCCGCGGTCTGCCGCCAGTCCGTGGGTCAGTGACGTCAGGTCGCCGATCAAGGCCGCCAGGTCGCCGTCGTGGTCGGCAACGCTGCCCAGCACCACGTCCAGGTTGCTGACGACCTGGCCGATGAGCGCATCGCGGTGGCTGAGGTTGGTCGTGAGGGCTGCCACGTTGCCGAGCAGCGCGGTGATGCTGCCGCCCTCGCCCTGGAAGTCGGCGACGATGTCGGCGGCGAGCTGGTTGGCCTGCGCCGGTGACAGCGCGGAGAACAGCGGCTTGAAGCCGTCGAACAGCGTGGTGAGCGACAGCGCGGGTGCGGTGTGGTCGGGATAGAAGACCGCCTCCGGTGCCATCGTCGACCCGCTCGGGCTCGACTGCTCCAATGACAGGAACCGCGCGCCGAGCAGGTCTTCGTAGCGGATGACCGCCCGGGCGTTGGTGGTGAAGCGCTGGGATCGTTCGACTTCGAACGTCACCACCGCGTCGTCGGGATACTGCTTGCCGTCGGGGTAGGTCGTGGCACCGGACAGCCGCTCGCCGGTGACCTTGCCGACGCGGACGCCTGCGATGTCGACGTCGTCGCCGGGACGCAGCCCGGATGCGTCGGTGAACAGCGCCCGGTAGGTGTAGGTCGAGTGCCCCAGCGGCCGGGTCACGGTGTTGCTGACGATCAGGGTGAGCAGCACCGACACGACGACGAACAGCGTCAGCTTGACCGCGGCGCCTCGGCTCGTCACGGCGACACCAGCAGCGAGAGCAGCGCGAGGATCGGGACGACGACCAGCTCCGGCCAGCTGATGGCTCGTGGCTTCCCGACTTGCCGCGCCGACGTCGCGTTGCGCTCAGCGTGCGCTTTGGTGCTCAGGCAGTTCTTGCCTGGCACTGCGGCGTACCTCGGGCACTCGGCCGGCGTGTAGCCCTGGGTGTCTTGCGGGTTGAGGTCGGGCGCGACCGTGACCTGCAGCCAGGGGCCGTGCCCGAGCGCCTTCGCCGCTCCGAGCAGGAAGGCCCGCAGCTGCGTGACCCCCTTGACCAGGTTGGTCTGCCGGCTCTGCAACACCGTGATCACCGGTCGCAACAGCCCGACCAGCTCGCGCAGCTTGTGCTGGTTGACCCTGAGCAGCCGCCGGGTGCGGTCGGCGACCACCGGGCCGGCCGCGAGCAGCCGCCGGATGGCGGCCTGGCTGCCGTGGACGGTCTGCGACGTCGCGATTGCGTTGTCGAGTGTCTTCAGCAGGTTCGGCGCGTCACGGCCGAGCTCGTCACTGACCGTGCCGAGCGTCGCGACGTCGTGAATGAGCTGGGGGGTCTGCGGTGCGACCTGCCTCGTGTAGCGCTCGAGCTCGTCGACGATCGCGCCGAGCTCGGCTCCGCGACCGTTCAACGCGGTGGCGATCGCGGTCAGCGTCGCGTCGAGCTTGCCCGGGCGAACCGCGGTGAGCAGGCGGTACCCGGCGTCGAGAGCCTGGTCGAGCTCGACGGTCGGGGTCGAGGTGTCGGCGACCAGGTGCGCGTCCGCGGGTAGCGCGCGATCGCTCGTCGCCGGCGGCACGAGGTCGACGTAGAGGTCGCCGAACACGCTGCGCGGCACCAGGCGCACCGTCACCCCATCGGGGATCTTCGACAGCTGCGACGGGTCGACGTGCAGGGTGAGCACCGCGTCGCTGAGCGTCCGGTGCACGCTTGCGACGGAGCCGACCAGCACTCCCCGGTATTCGACCTCGGCGCCCGGCCCGAGCGCCGGCCCGGCCTCCGGCAGCGTGGCCGTGACGACCTTCGACGACGAGAACGCGCCGAAGCCGTAGGCGACGCCGACCACGGACAAGCCCAGGACCAGCACGATGAACAGCAGCCCGGCAAGCGCCGTCGCGGCCCGGCCGCTGCCGAGCCGTGTCATCCGGAGATCCGAACGGAGGGGTTCGCGCCGTACAGCACGAACGTCAGCACGAGATCGAAGATCACGATCGTGACGATGCTGGTGCGCAGCGCGCGGCCCGCAGCCCGGCCGACGCCCTCCGGACCACCGGTGGCGGTGTAGCCGTAATAGCAGTGCACCAGGGTGACGATGATCGCGAACGCGACGGCCTTGAGCAGGGAGTAGAACAGCTCCTCCACCGGCAGGAAGCGGTGGAAGTAGTAGAGGTAGGTGCCCTTCGACTGGTGGTTGAGGTAGACCACCTCGACCTCGGTCGCGACGTACGACGCGAAGAGCCCCACCAGGTAGAGCGGGACGACGGCGGTGAACGCGGCGAGGATGCGCGTGGTCACGAGGTAGGGCAGCGATGGGATCGCCATCACCTCGAGCGCGTCGACCTCCTCCGAGATCCGCATCGCGCCGAGCTGAGCGGTGAAGCCGCAGCCGACCTGCGCCGCCAGTCCCACCCCGGCCACGATCGGCGCGATCTCGCGGGTGTTCGCGTACGCCGAGATGACACCGGACAACGGCGCGAGGCCGATGATCTGCAGCCCCTTGAAACCCTGCAGCCCGAGCTCGCTGCCGGAGAAGAACGACAGCGCGAAGATCACCGCGACGGTGCCGCCGCCGACAAGCAGCGCCCCCGACCCGAAGCTGATCTCGGCGACCAGCCGCAACACCTCCCGCCAGTACCGCTTCGCGGCGCGCGGGATCCACAGCAGGGCCGCGACGTAGAAGCGCAGCTGGGTACCGAGGTCGACGAGGGCGTCGATCACTCTCGTCGTGCTTCGCACGACGAGACGCACCGGACGCGGTGGCGCTAGGCCGGCAAGCGGGCCGGCGCTCGGCTGTGTCGTCGTCATGGGCCGTGGGGTGGGACGAGGATGAGGTAGATCTGCGAGATCACCGTGTTGGCGACGAACACCAGCAGGAAGCTGATGACGACCGACTGGTTGACGGCGTCGCCGACCCCCTTGGGGCCCCCTTTCACACTCAGCCCCTTGTAACCCGCGACCAGGGCCGCGATGACGCCGAACACCGCGGCCTTGATCTCACCGACCACGATGTCGCTGAACGAGGTGAACTCGGTGAACGTCCGCAGAAAGCTGCCCGGCGTACCGTGACCGACCCAGACCTCGTAGAGGTAGCCGCCGGTCACGCCGACGAACAGCACGATGCCGTTGAGCAGGATCGTCACCACGACGGCCGCCGCCAGCCGCGGCGCGACCAGCCGCTCGATCGGCGAGATGCCCATCACCTCGAGCGCGTCGATCTCGTCCCGGATCTTGCGCGCCCCGAGGTCGGCGCAGATCGCCGATCCGCCGACACCGGCGATCATGAGCGCGGTGACCAACGGAGCGGCTTCGCGAACGATCGTCAGCGCGTCCACGGCACCGGTATAGGAGTCCGCGCCGATCTGGTGGGCAACCGAGCCGACCTCGACCGCGACCAGGATCCCGAACGGGATCGCGACCAGCATCGCCGGCAGGATGCAGACGCTGGCGATGAACCAGGCCTGGGAGACGGCCTCCTGCCACGGGAAGGTGCGCCGCGCCATCCCCCGCATCCCGGCCAGGATCGTGTCGCCGGCGAGGGCGTAGAGGTCACCGGCCGCGCCCAGCCCGGCGCCGGCGTACCCCGCGAGAGCGGCCCGGTCGAAGCCGCGGGTCTGCGCCAAGGTGGCTACTCGCTCTCGGCGCCGCTCTTCAAAGCCGCGAGAGTCGCCTCCATGTTCTTCCGGTTGTGGTCGGCCCGGTCCGACACCCCCATCGCCAGGGCGGACAGCTTGTCCATGACGGGCGTGCGCCGGTCGACCCAGCGTTCGGTGACCCGCGTGGTCTGCCCCTCGGTGGCGAACTCATACGACCAGTCGGCGATCTTCAGCGGGCCCACCGTGACGTGGAACGCGAACCGCTTGCCGCGCTCGGCGTCGGTCACCTCGGCCACGGTCGCCCACTTGCGCCACCCCATGCCGTTGCGGCCGAGGAACCGCGCGCCGACGGCCGGCCCCGCGGCGCCGCCGAGCCAGCGGCCGCCGCTCGCCTCCGGGCTCCACCGGCCCATCTGCGCGAGGTCGCTGACCATGTCGTAGAGGGTGTTCGCGTCGCAGCGGATGTCCGTCGAGACCTCGACCTGCTTGTCTGCCATGGCGGACATATTGGCGCAAACCAGCCGCCGATGTCGTACTGAGGCGTCTTCCGGATCCTTACCGCGGCAGCCTCGACGAGCCTCGCCCGGTCGGGGGATGCTTCCCACCATGACGTCGAGCCTTCGCGGCATCCCGTGCTGGATGGACATGATGACCTCGGACGAGGCGAAGACCCGCGAGTTCTACAGCGAGCTGTTCGGGTGGACCGCTGCAGAGGGAGCGCCCGAGTTCGGCGGCTACTTCATGTTCCTGCGCCACGACGTACCAGTGGCCGGTGCGGCACCGCTGCAGCCCGGTATGGAGGCCGACGAGACCTGGAAGGTCTACCTCGCCGTCGAGGACGCCCGCAAAACTCTCGCAGTCGCTACCGCGTCCGGCGGCGCCGAGGTCACGCCCGCGATGGACATCGCCGACCTCGGCACGATGGCGATCATCAGCGATGCCGCGGGTGCCAAGGTCGGGATGTGGCAAGCCGGCACGTTCGCAGGAATCACCGTTCGCGGCGAAGTCGGAGCCCAGGCGTGGTTCGAGCTGCACACCTTGGCCTACGACGAGAACGTCGCCTTCTACCGCGACGTCTTCGGGTGGGACGCGCACTCGATGTCGGACACCGAGGAGTTTCGCTACACGACCCTCGGCGAGGGCGACGGTGCAGTGGCCGGGATCAACGACTCGGCGATCCACGCGGGTCCCGACTTCCGTTCGGAGTGGGGCGTCTACATAGCGGTCGACGACACCGACGCGACCTTGGCGAAGGCGGTCGCGCTCGGCGGCTCGCAAGTCCAGCCGCCGCGAGACTCGCCGTACGGGCGGCTCGCCGAGATCGCGGACGCCACCGGCTGCCGCATCAAGCTGATGGGCCCCAACACCGAGTCATAAGAGTCGCTGCGAGGCCAACCTTTTCGGCGCAATGGGCCGCTCGATACGCCGATACGGTTGGCCTCGCGTCAGGCGACGGCGGTGAAGGCTTGGCGCAGCTGTGCCAGGAATGCCTGCCGGTCGCCGTAGTAGTCCGACGCGCTCATCACGAACACCCGCCAGCCGAGTGCACGCAGCCGGTCTCGACGACGATCGTCATCGCGGCGCTGGTTCCAGTGGTGGGCCCCGTCGTACTCGACAACGATGCGGCGGTCCGGATACGCGAAGTCGACGCGTGCGACGAACCGGCTCCACTCGTCGAGGACGACGTACTGGGACACGAAGCCGTCGAAGCCAGCCGAGACGAGCAACAGGCGCAAGCGCGACTCCATCGGGGACTCGCTGCGCGGATCCAACAGCGAAGCGACACGCCGCGCCTGTCGCACGCCTCGCAGGCCGCTGTGCGAGGCGATGTAGCCCGCGAGCTTGTCGCGGTCCACGAAGTGCTCCCGAGCGATCGCATCAGCGACGACAACCGCCTCGATCAGCGACAGCCATCGCGCACAGTCGAACACGGTCCGCAGTGGGCTCGTGACGAGCGCGCCGTGGACAACGACGAGATCCTCAGGCCCGACGGTGACCTCACGGACGAGACAACCGGGCCGGGCCTTGCGCCAGCTGCCGTTCCGCCGACCGACCCAGACCAGCTCGTGTCGAGGGTCCTGCGCCTCGATGCCGAACACCCACGCGGCGGTCAGCCCGCACAGGAAGCCCTTGCGGGCCGCGTAGGGCCGAGTCGCTGATTCCGGCGGCGCGCGCCTGGGTGTAGGTATTCCCAGGAAGCGCGGGCTCGCCCGCGAATAGAGCACGGTGGGTATTCGACGATCCATCTGTGGCGCGGGCGCGGCGGCCGTCCTGTGCGGATCGCTGCTGGCCACGCCGGTGGCCGCTGCATCGCTGCCGTCTCCGGAATGCCTGGCGCGGACCGCGCCGGTCCCGTCCGGACCGGCGACCCTCGTCAGCGACGTGGTGGTCAAGGGGTACGGCGGGCGCTTGCACGACCTCACCCTGCGATCTCCGGCCGTCGGCAGCGACATCGGGGTGTACGTCTACCTGCCGAAACACTTCTCGCAACGCTCACCGCAGCGCTACCACGTGCTCTACCTGCTGCACGGATCAGGAGGCAGCGAGGTCGACTGGACCAAGAACGGTGCCGAGCAGATCCTCGCGGAAGCAGGGCCGAAGGCGCACCTGCCGTCGACGATCGTGGTGATGCCCGACGACGCACTCGAGGGCTACTACACGGACTGGTACGGCCGCGACCTGCTCAATCCGGCAGAGACCGTCGCACCCGGCTGGGCGACGTTCCAGATCCACGAGCTGATCCCGTACGTCGACTCGCACTACCCGACGATCGCCGCACGCCGTGGCCGGGCGATCGCCGGGCTGTCGATGGGCGGCTTCGGCGCGACCAGCCTCGCGGCCCGCAACCCGGGAATGTTCTCCGTCGTCGGCAGCTTCTCCGGCGCCGACGACATCGACTACGACGCGCCGTACGAGGCCGTGATCCTCGAAGGCACCAGCCCGGTGTTCACCGGCGGCGTGCCGACCACTTGCATCTGGGGCGACCCCCTCACGCATCGGATCGGGTGGGAGTCCGCCGACCCGACCTATTTGGCCCCGGACCTCGCCGGCACTCGGCTCTACCTCGCCACCGGGAACGGCACACCGGGTCCGCTCGACGACCTGACGAACCCGACCGGCATCGCGACCGCGGCGGCTGGCGGCGCGGTGGAACTCGACATCAGCGAGATGAACGCGGGATTCGTGTCGGCGCTGAACGCCGCTCATGTCCCGCACACCGACTACTTCTACGGCGCCGGCACCCACAGCTGGGGCTACTGGGAACGTGACCTGCGAAGGTTCATCCCATTCCTGGTGCGGGGCTGGCGACACCCCGACCCCGCACCGTCGTCGTTCAGCGACCTCAGCGCGGCGACCCGCTTCACCGCGTGGGGCTGGACGTTCGTGGTGCACCGCTCGGTCGAGGAGTTCACCTATCTGCGCGACGTCACTTCGCAGGGCTTCGAGGCCGCCGGCAGCGGCACGTTGCGCGCCACCGACCCGCACGGCCGGACGTTCACCGTCAGCCTCGGATCGCACGCCGGCCAGCAGACCTCGTTCCCTTCCGGCGGCGCGCTTCCCGCCGGATGGACCTGGCGAAGAGTGGGACATCCCGGCGCGGATCGCGAATGAACTGCGGCTTCCGCGTGAAGCTTGTGCTGGTCGTCGGTTGCCTGGTCGCCGTCGCCACGCCCGCGGTCGCCCCAGCGACGCCCTTGTCGGGCCCGGCAGCGCCTCGGATCCTCGTCCTGTCGAGCAGACCCGCGTGGGTGTCCGGGCCGGATGCGCTCGTCGCCGTAGTGGTACCGACCTCCGCAGAGCTCGCCCACCTCACGGTGCGCCTCGACGGCAGCAGTGTCGGTGACGAGTTGCGCACCGGGCGGCTCGGCGCGCTGCTCGCCGGCCTTCCCGACCCGCAACACCTCGGCCTGTCCCGGTCCGACCACGCGCTGATCGGCCTGGTGAGCCTGCGGGCCGGCGACCACACGTTGACGGCGTCGGTCCCGGGCCTCCCGCCAGTCACGCGGTCGTTGACCGACTATCCGGACAGCGGTCCGATGTTCGCGGGCCCACAGGTCACGCCGTGGATCTGCAACGACGGCTCGACATCCGCCGACTGCGCGATGCCCGCCACGTACCGCTACTACTACCTGCCCCTGACGGCCGCCGGCGCCGGCAACCAGCCGACCGTGGCCTCGCCACCTTCGTCCGACCAGTTCCTGCCCTACGACGTGGCCCATCCTCCGCTGGCGGCAACGGTCGCACGGACGACGACCGACGAGGGCGTCTCGGTGCCCTTCGTCGTACGGGTCGAGACGGGAGTGATCGACCGCGACACCTACCAGGTCGCGGTGCTGGCGGCACCTGGCCGCTCGACGGCACCCTGGCACGCGTTTGCGGCGTGGGACCACAAGCTCGACATCGAGGTCGGGGGCGACTGCCGCCCTTGGCACGACCAGGCGGCCGGGTTGCCGGTCTTCGACGCGCACGCGCTGGCGCGGGGTTACGCCGTGGCGACCGGTGGCCTCGAGACGCTCGGTGACAGCTGCAATCCGGTCGTCGCTGCCGAGGCCATCGCGATGCTCGAAACGCACATCGTCGACGAGTACGGGTTGATCCGCTACACGATCGGCGAAGGATGCTCCGGCGGTTCGATCGTGCTCAACGCGGTGGCGTCGAACTACCCGGGGTTGGTGAACGGACTGCTGCTGATGTGCAGCTTCCCTGACGTCTGGCAGGTGGCACAGCAGGCCGAGGACTGCCATCTCCTCGATCGCGTCTTCGACCAGCACCCACTGCAGTGGTCGACGATCGCGCAGGACGACGTCACGGGCTTCCTGTCGCCGACGACGTGTCGCGGCTTCTTCGACGGACCGCAAGGAAGCGTCTCGGCACGAGTTCCGGACTACGCACAGTCGCTGTTCGACCCCGCGGTCGCTGCCGACTGCACCGCTGAGCACGACCCCGGGTGGGTCTACGACGCGTCGACCAACCCCGCCGGCACGCGATGCACCTTGCAGGACTACCAGGTCGCGATCTGGGGCCGGCGGCCGCGTGCCGTGTGGTCAGCCGCCGAGCGACGGATCGGCCACGGGTTCGCGAACCGGCCGTTCGACAACGTCGGGGTGCAGTACGGCCTCGAAGCACTCGACCGCCACCAGATCTCCATCACCCAGTTCCTCTCCCTCAACCGGGAGGTCGGTGGGCTGGACATCGACTGGAACCACACCCGCTCACGCAGCGTCGCCGACCACCACGCGCTGGTCGTCGCCTACCGCACGGGTCAGGTCCTCGACCCGCACGCCGAGTCTCGGGTGCCGATCTTCGACATCCGCGGACACGACAACGAGGAGATTCACCTCGACATCGACAGCTACGTCGAGCGCGCGCGGCTGCAGGCGGCGACCGGGAGTCACCGCAACGAGGTGCTCTGGTTCGATCTGGGCGAGTACGCGGTCGACCCCACCATCACGGCGCGCGCCTTCGACCGTCTCGACGCGTGGCTCGGCGCGGTGGAGCGTGACGAATCCGGACGCACCCTGCGCGCCAAGGTCGCCGCGGACCGCCCGGCCGGCGTCGTCGACGAGTGCTGGCTGGCCGAACGACCCGTCACTTCCGGTGCCGAGTGCCGCCGGCTGTTCGTCCACGGCACCGATCCCCGGATCGCCGCCGGCGGGCCGCTGCAGGACAACGTGCTGAAGTGCCGTTTGATCGCACCGCGACGGGCCGACTACGCGGTGCGCTTCTCGAAGGCGCAGTGGAGGCAACTGCGGGCGATCTTCCCGGGCGGCGTCTGCAACGACCAGGTTCCAGGGGTCGGCGCACGGGCCTCGATGACCTGGCCGACGTTCGGAGGTGCCCGGCTGGCCCGCAACGACACTGCTCCATCCGGCTGAATCAGTGCTTAGGTGAGGCGTGCGGTGGGCATGGGGAGCCAGTGACGCGGGCGGAGCTCTTGGTGCCCGCGGGCGCCAACGGGGTCAGAACCGCGCGCCGGATGACCGCCGAGACGTTGCGCAAGCTCCCCGACGATCTCCTCGCCGACGCTGAGATCGTGGTCACCGAGCTCGTCACCAACGCCGTCCTGCACGGTGCGCCACCGATCGTGCTGCGAGTCAGCGGTCGCCGGGAACGCGTGCGGATCGAGGTCGTCGACTGCGGCCGCAACGTCCCGTTGCGGCTCCACCGCGGCGTCGACGGCATGACGGGGCGAGGCATCGCCGTCGTCGAAGCGCTGTCGAACACGTGGGGTGTCGAGCCTTCCGGCACCGGCAAGGTCGTCTTCGCCGAGCTCGGCCGCCCTCGACGGCGGCCGACCCGCAACAGCGCTCGTGGCAACCCCGACGCCTTGCGCGCCGCGTGGTCGGCGGAAGACGCCGTCCGCAGGTACGAGGTCCAGCTCGGTTTCGTGCCGACCGCTCTGCTGGTCGCCGCCAAGGCGCACATCGACAACATCGTCCGGGAGCTCGCCCTGATCCGGGCCGGCGCCGACGGGGAGCTCGGCCTGCCGTCGAAGACGGTCGACCTGCTGTTGCGCGCCACTGAAGACTTCGGCGAGGCGCGCAACGAGATCAAGCGCCAAGCCGTCGACGCGGCCCGTCGTGGGGATGCCTTCACCGATCTCACCCTCCACCTGCCGCTGTCGGCGGCCAACGCCGGGTTGCGCTACCTCATGGCGCTCGACGAGGCCGACCGCCAGGCGCGAGCCGCGCGGCTGCTCACCGTGGCGGCACCGCCGTCGCATCGCGTCTTCCGCGAGTGGTACGTCCGGGGTCTCGCCGACCAGCTGGTCGCGGCCAGTCATCACCAGGCGCGGCCCCCGCTGCAGCCGTTCTCCCTCGCACTTGCGATCGAGTTCGACCGGATCGGGGGTGCTCCGGGCGCGACCGCCGAAGGCGCCGACGAGGTGTACTTCCGGCACGTCGACGGTGGCCACGAATGACCGGCCGCAGCTGGGCCCGGCTCAGCGCGCTCGTGCTCGCGCTCGTGCTGGCGCTCACCGCGTTCGGGACCTGGGCGGTGCGAGACGTCGTCCACAGCCAGGAGAAGCAGCTGTTGCGGGAACGCGGCAACGAGGTCGGCTTGGTGTTGAAAGAGGCCGTCGACTCACTGTCGAGCGAGCTCCGCACGGTCGGAGGCGTGCTGCAGGCGACGGACAGCTCGCCGGCGGCGTTTCGGCGGGCGAGCGCTGCGCTCGTCGCCGCCTCGCACGGCAAGGACAGCATCGCGTTGTTCCAACGCTCGCCCGCCGGCTTCCGGGCGAGACTGGTCGACGGCCAGGCGTTCACCGTCGGCCAGCAGCCCAGCGGCTCGCTCACCGACGTGCTGAGCCGCGCGGCAACGGTGGGCGCCGTCATCCCGACCGCGGTCATGGGTGCCGGGGCCGACCGCACCCTCGGCTTCGCACTCGGCCCGCCGGCCACCTCGCAGGCGACCGTCCTCTACCTGCAGCTGCCACTCGGGCCGCTCGGGCCGCCACGCGAAGCAGACACCGCACCGTTCCACGAGCTTCATGTCGTGCTGTACGGCAGTCCCACTCCGATTGCGTCTCAGGCTCTGGTGGCCACCACCGACGAGTTCCCGCTTCGCGGCGACGTACGCACGGTCGAAGTCCCCGCCGGCGCGGCGACCTGGTCGCTGCAGGTCAGCGCGGTGCACCCGCTGGTCGGCGGTGCCGCCGCCAACGCGCAGTGGCTGACCCTCGGCGCCGGCATCGCGCTCGCCGTGCTGCTCGCACTCGTCGTGGAGATCGAGAGCCGGCGGCGGCGTAGCGCGCTCGCGCTGTACCGCAACGAGCACGAGCTCGCCGAGGCGCTGCAACGCAGCCTGCTGCCCGAGCTACCGGCCGTTGCCGGCCTCGAGCTCGCCGCCCGCTACCTGCCGGGATCCTCGGGCCAGCAGGTCGGTGGCAACTGGTACGACGTGTTCGAGCTCGACGGCGGCTACGTGGGCCTGGTCATCGGCGACGTGCTCGGCCACGACATCGAGGCGGCGGTGCTGATGTCGCGGGTGCAGACCGCACTGCGTGCTCACGCGCTCGTCGGCGAGGAACCGGCGGCCGTTCTCGACCGGCTGGACCAGCTCGTCAAGTCGTTGCAGACCGACCGGCTCGTCACCGTCTTCTACGGCCTGCTCGCCCCGCCGGACGCCGCCGGCAACCGGAGCCTCACCTTCGCCAACGCCGGGCATCCGCCGCCGCTGTTGCACGACGCTCGCACCGGCACCCGCGAGATCGACGAGGCCGACTCGATCCTGCTGGGCGTTCCGGTGACGACATCCGACGCCCGAGCCCAGCAGACCATCACCGTCGGCCCCGACGCCACGCTGGTCTTCTACACCGACGGCTTGGTCGAGATCCCGGGCCAGTCGCTCACCGACCTGATCGCCAACCTGCGCAGCACCGTCACCGCCGAGGTACCGAACGCGACGGCGGAACAGGTCTGCGAACGGCTGGTGGCGCGGATCCATCCGGCGGCGCGCCGCGACGACGTAGCCCTACTTGTCGTCCAGCTTCCTTCCGCCACACTGTCGGGGTGCTCGCGCTCCGACGAGTCTTCGCAGCCGCAACTTTTGCAGCCTGCTGCACCCTCTCCGGGATAGATGCTGCGGTCGCGACGACACCGACGCCTCAGGCAGGCTTCTGGTGGGTCGCCGAGCCCGTCGCCGGACTGATCCCAGTGCCCGGCGTTCCCGCCGGTGGGCTCTACGTGGCGTCGGCGCCCACCGGTGCGCAAGCCGAGTCGGCGATCCGGATCGCGCTGCCCGCCGGCGCCGAGACCGTGCGCCTGACGCTGCACGTCGCGGCACTGAACCGGATCAACGCACCGGTCGTCGTCGGCTATCCCGCAACCGGGGACTGGCCGACCGGCGGCCCGCAACCCTGGACGGCCCGCCCGGCGTACCGGAGCAACGCGGCGCCCGCGGTCGGGATCTTCGCCCCCGGGAACAAGACGATGACGATCACCTTCCCGGCCAGCGAAGCGACCGCCGGCATCGTCCTCGTCCCGGGGTCGAGCCAGATGTTGGCGCCGACGTTCACGGTCTCTTTCGCGCCGCCTACGTCGGCTGACGTGGCGGTGCGCGGCGCAACGAGGCCCGGCTCACCGCGGCCGACCACCGCCCCGCAAACGCATCGCCCGACGACCTCGCCGGCCGCCAACAACCGGCCGTCGCACTCGCCGTCGCCGTCGCGGTCGTCCTCGGCCAGGCCGGCAAGAACCTCGCGGCCCCGGCCACGACCGACGGCGTCGACGACAAGCCCGCAGCGCGCCAGCACGAGTCCCAGCAGCCCGGCGCGCCCCGCGCCGTCCCGGCCGCCGACGGCGGTCGCCGCCGACCACACCGGCTCCAGCCACGACGGCCGTGACGTTGCGATTGCCGTGAGCGTCGCGGTCGTCGTGGCAGCCGCCGCGATGTCGCTGCTGTTGCGCCGGCGGCACCCCCGCGGGTGAAGGAGCGCACGGCCGCGCAGCGAATCAGAACCGGTGCACACGTCTGCCCGGTTCTCCGCCGTGGTCGTCGGGGTGATCGCCGTCGTCGTGCCGGCGTCGGCGTCACGTCACCACCCCGCTCCGCGCCTCGCTGACCGTCCGCGCGCGATCGCGACCGTGGACGTGTCCTCGTTTGCGACCCAGCCGGTCGTCCTCACCGGAGCGGACTTCCCCACCTGGTCGAGCGGTCCGGAGGTGACGGCCCGGGTGCCGCAGCTGCCCAACTACTACGGTGTCGCCAACACCCAGTCGTGGCTGCCGAAGCAGCTGCGCAGCGCCTGCTACCAGCCACACCCGAAGCCGGACGTGAACGGGTATGTCGACCCCGACCACGACGACCACAACTGTTTCCAGCCCAGCCAGCTCCCGATCCGCACCCTGCTGCCCGGCGTCGCGACGGCCAGCCTGCGGGGCTACGCGTGGAACGGAAAGCGGTTCGTCCAGATCCCGTTCCAGGTCGACCCGATGTGGACGCACTACATCTCGAACAACGCGTCCGGCTTCGCGGTGTACTCGGGCACGGACCAGTTCCTGACCTACTCCTTCGACCACGAGCCGTTCCTCGACACGACGAACGCGGCGCTGCCGGCGGACTGCGACCCGGGCAAGGACGCGGCGACACCGGGCTGCATCCCGCCGGGCCCGCATCAGCTCGCGCAGGCCGGCATCGTCTGCCGGGCGAAACCGGCCAACGGATTGCCGGACCCCACCCCCGACCCCAATCGCGGGTTGATCGACACCGACCAGCTCGCGTTCATGGCGCGTGACGCGGCAGCAGCCGCGCCGCGCGACGCCCGGCTGCCGACCGGCATCGTCTCGGCCAACCAGGTCGCCGTCGTCGACCCGGGCACCGGCCAGACCCGCTACGCCTACGTGATGGAGTCCGCGACCGGCGCCCACGGCCACCGCTGGGCGGTGCCGATGCGCTACACCGCGAAGAACTCGCCGTACGTCCGCTACACGCCCGACCCGGACGCGGACACGATGGTCTACTCGCAGAGCTCGTACGGCGACTACGGCAACGCGCCGTACGGGCCTGTGTGCACGCCCGACGGACAAGCGGTCATCGGGCAGGGCTTCCGCTACAACAGCCGCCACGACGTCGTCCTCGACCCCAAGACCTACGTCCAGCGGCGCACCCTCGACAACGCGACGGTGACCACGCCGCGCTACCGATTCCGCTACGACGGGCGGTGGCTGATGGACGACCTGCAGGTGTCGAAAGACGACCGCGGCTTCACCAAGGGTGACTACGGCCCGAGCCTGATCGACCGCTTCAAGGCGCGTGCGTTCCAGCAGTCGCCGGCCGGGCAGACGCCGTGCTGCGGGTACGAGGACGAGCAGAACAACTGGGGTGGCTCGTCGATGACGATGGGGATCAGGGTCGGCCCGGTTCGCGACATCCGGGTGACGTGGGGCTCGGACTCCGGCACGAACGTCACGCGGACCGACATCTTCTACCCGTACTCGATCGTCCACGACTACGGCATGCGGGTGCATCCGATCCCGCCGCTGGACGGCATCTACACCCAGTGGGACATGGCGGCCGGGGAGATCACCCGCTACTACAACCCGTACAACCCCAAGGGTGTGCCGGTCGAAGGCATCAACCCGGTGCTCTACGGCGACATCAACGCCCACATCGGCCCGGACGGCATCTCCGAGTCGAGCAACGACGAGCTGGGCCGGATCGAGAAGTCCCTCACCGGGGGCAAGCCGCTGACGATCGGCAACCCGAACGACGCGAAATGCACCTCCGACGCGTGCGTCTACGGGTCGTTCAACCTGCCCGACGTGACGTTTTCCGGAGTGGTCCCGGAGGCACTGTCGTGGGAGGAGATGACGGGTCCCGCCGGCACGATGGTCGAGAAGTGGGGGCTGTCCCAGAACCAGCCGCTGTCCCCGGGTGACGTGCAGGGCCTGCTCGTCGCGCAGCCGTACTACGTCGACGACTCGTGCTTCGACGACGGGACGGGTGACAACCCCGGCCCGCATGTGGCGTTGCGCAGCCCGGACGAGCCCACGACCTGGGGCTTCGCCGACATCGACGGCAAGCCCGTGGCACAGACCCCGGCGCCGGCGACCGAGCATCGTTATCACGGTGTCGTCCACGACGACGGCGCCACGTATCGCGGCGATGAGGTCTACCAGCGGCGGTGCTGGAACCACACGCGTTCCGGCGCGCCGTACAACATCCCGGGCACGGCGACCTTCGACGCCTCGAAGCCGGTCCAGCGGCCCGATCCCGCCCCCGACCCGAGCTTCGGCCCGCAAGGCGACGTGCGCTATCTGCAAGGAGACGTCGCGACGCACGGGCTGCACATGCTCGTCGTCGCCGAAAGCGACAACGCGGAGCTCACCGTCCCCGTCGACGAGATCGACGCCGAGGACAACCAGCTGATCCTTCCGCCAGGAGTCGGCAACGTCGGCGACGCCGCCTCACGTGCCTACCTGCTGCCGATCACCACAGCCGTCGTCACCCCGTGGATCGGCTGATCGTGAGCTCCGGCGGTGACGCGAGGGTCTGGTAGACGACGCAGTAGCGGCGGGTCGTCTCGATCAACGCGTCGAGGTCCTCCGCAGGCGCCTGCGAGGTCAGGTCGAACGACAGGCGTACCGCACTGAAGCCGACCGGCGCTTCGCGGTCGACGCCGAGGGTCCCGCGGAAGTCGAGATCACCCTCGGCGCGCACGCTTCCCGCCACCGCTATCCCGCGCGCCGTCGCCACCGCGCGCAGCGTCACGCCGGCACATGCGACGAGCGCCTGCAAAAGCATGTCGCCGGAACACGCGAGGGAGCCGTCGCCTCCGGTCGCGGGATGCAGCCCGGCGGCGACGAGTGCCCGCCCGGTGCTGACCGAGCAGGCCACCTCGTCGTCGCTGAGCGAGCCGGATGCGTGAAGCGTCACTACCGCGGCCTCGGGCTGGTCCCGATACCGGTCCTTGAGCGGAAGCTGTGCCTCACGCAGTCCGGCGGCGTCCACGGTCTCAGTCGCCGGTCGACGGATCGATGACCGCGGAGATCTTGCTCACGCTGTCGGCCGGGAAGCCGCCGCAGCGGGCGTGCTCGTAGATGATGTCGGTGTCGGGGGCGTGGTAGACGCAGTAGATCTTGTCGTCGGTGACGTAGCTGTGCAGCCAGTGGATTTCCGGTCCCAGCGTCGCGAGCACCTTGTTCGACTTCTCGCTGATGCCCCTGAGCTCCTCGGCCGAGAGCTTGCCCGCACCCGGTAGTGGTCGCTCGATCACGAACTTCGGCATTACCCCTCCTCTTGTGGACGCCGTGTTACCGTACCAACGGTATGTAAGTCACATACTGTCGGTATGTAGTTACACATACCGCCAGTATGGATGTCAAGAGCTCGAGGGGTGCAGTGTCGAAACGGGCGTCCAACCGTGCGGCGCAGGCGACCGAGACCCGCGGCGCGCTGCTCAACGCCGCCCGTGAGCTGTTCGGCGGCCAGGGGTACGCCGCGACCTCGATCGAGGAGATCGTCGATCGCGCCGGCGTGACGAAGGGTGCGCTCTACCACCACTTCGCGGACAAGGAAGCGCTGTTCCAAGCCGTGTTCGAGCAGGTCCAGCTCGAGGTCTCGGACGCAGCCGTTGCGGAGTTCAACCAACCCGACTCCTGGGACGCGCTGGTCGCGGGATGCCTGCTGTGGGTCGACGCGCACGAGGATCCGGCGGTTCGCCAGATCGCGCTGATCGACGCCAGGGTCGTCCTCGGCTGGCAGACCGCACGGGAGATCGAGACCAGGTTCAGCACCGTTGCGCTGCGTGGTGCGCTGCGCAAGGCGATGCACGCCGAGGTCGTCGTGCGGCAGCCGCTGCGTCCGCTCTCGGCGATGCTCATCGGTGCGCTGAGCGAGGCCTGCCTGTACGTCGCGAGCGCGGACGACGGCGCCGCAGCGCGCGACGAGGTCGCAGAGCTGATCGTCTTGCTGCTGTCCGGATTGCGGGCAAATGCGATGGCCGAGGTCGGCTGAGGACTCGTCGTACCTGCTCCACATATGCGGCATTCGTCCGTCTGCCATCCGAGTGAAATCGTTGGCGTTGTTGATCTTCTCCGACATCGGAGGTTTGCCGCTGTCGATAGACAGGTCGTGAACGCCCAGCCTCGCCCCCATCGCTCGCCGCTGCGGTTCGCCGCGCCCGCAGCCGTCGTCGCACTCGGCGCCGGCCTCGGGCTCGCGCCGAGCGCCCACGCCTCACCCGCGCTGGGGGCGTGGTCGTGCCCGCAGGCCGAGGCGCTGGTCGCCGGCACGACCTGGCACACCCACAAGCTCGCCCCCGGGGTGACGTTGACCGAGGGCAACCGGACCGACGACCACGGCCGGGGTCTGGTGAAGATGCACGTTCTGACCGTCGACATCGGGCAGCGCGGCGTGTCCTTCGTCCCGCTGGTCCACTCGGTTGCCAACCGGCAGCCGCTGAGCCGGCTGGCCGCCGGGCATCCTCACCTGGTGGCGGCGGTCAACACCGGCTACTTCGACTTCAACACCGGTGCGCCGACCCAGCCGCTGATCGTCGACGGCACGCCGCTGGTCATGTCCAGCCGGTTCATGCGGGTGCTCGGCTTCAACGCCGAAGGCAAGGTGCAGTACGGCAGGGTCCGGCTCGACGCGAAGCTGTACGACGGCCAGCAGTCCTACGGAATCGACGGGCTCAACGACGTGTCGGACGGCGGCCTGCAGGCCTACAGCCCGGCATGGGGTGCCCGCGCGGTCCCGTCGAGCTGGGCGTCGGACGCGCGTTCCGTGGTCGGCGACGTCCTCGGCGCGAACGCGGCCCGCTCGGCCCGGGTTCCCAGCGACGGGTTCGAGCTCGAAGCTGACGGCGGCTCCGCGTCGAGCTGGCTCGCCCGCCTCACCTCGGGCTCGACTGCCGGCATCGCGGCCAAGGTGCGCCAGACGACCAAGCGGCCGTTCGTGCAGGCGTACGGAGTCGGCGCGGAGGTCGTGAAGCACAAGGGCCAGACCCGCAACGGGCTGGCCTGCGACACCGCCAACACCACCACGCCGGCCCGGACCGCGTTCGGGATCGCCGACCACGGCAAGGTGTTCGTGATCGCCGAGGCCGAAGACCACCCCGGCACCGACGTACACGGCCTGGACGCGAACGAGATGTCCGGGCTGATGGCCCAGCTCGGCGTCGACCGGGCATGGGACGTCGACGGCTCCGGCTCGACGGAGCTGCTCGCCAAGCTTCCCTCGCAGCACAGCCTCGAGCTCCGGACCTACCCCGCCGACGGCGAGGAGCGGCCGATGCCGGTCGGCCTCGGGATCGCCTATGTGGCGCCCAGACACGTCAAGCCGGTCGGGCGTCACCACTAGCGCGGCAGACCTCCATCGCGGCGGCGACCTTGGCCGCCGGGCCCGCCACGATCAGGTGCTCGACGTTGCGCAAGTGCGAGACCTCACCGACCTTGCGCCCGCGCGGGTCGTGGATGCCGATCTGCGCGCCGACGTAGCGCTTGCTGTCGAAACCCGCGGTCCCGACCTCGTCGTGGCCGGCCTCCGTGAGCCACCGCGCGATCTCCTCCGGGGTCACCCACGACTCGTCGTTGTGCGAGACGACGACCACCTCCGCGGAAAGCCGCATGATGACGTCGCGCAGCGCGCCCGGCATCTTGCGGCGACTGTTGAAGACGCTCTTCGTCGCCGCGTCACGGCTGTCCGCCCGTTTGCACGCGACGCCGTAATGGGCCGGGGCGTCCCAGCGGACGAGGGTCTCCCAGACGTGGTAGTTCGTGAAGTAGCGGTGCTGGTTGTACGGCGGGTCCACGTACGCGAGGTCGTAGCGCGGCAGCCCGTCGAGCAGCACCGACACGTCACCGCGGATCGCCGAGCCGCGGCCCGCGATGAGCTCGGGCGGTTTCAGCTCGAGGTCGCGGTGGGCGCGCGGCGCCCATCGCTTGAGGTAGGCCATCTGGACGCCGGTCGTCGAGTCGACGCGGTCGGCGGCAAGCATCAGCGCCGTCAGCAGGATCGGGAACAACGGGGTGCCGGCGTACGACGCTTCCAGCTCGTCGCGGATCGCGTCGACCCGTTCGCCGTTCTTCGGCTGGAAGTAGCGCGCCGCCTCGCAGAAGGTCTCGGTGAAGTAGCCGCGACGGCCGGGCAGCCGGCCGAGCTCGTCGAGCACCCCGGCCAGGTGCGCCTCGTCCACCTGCGACCGGTCGGTCGCGATGAAGCACTGGGCGAGGATCTCCGAGTACGTCGCGACGTCGACCGCGGTCACCTCGAGGCCGCGCCGCTTGAGCTCCTGGGCGACCCGGGTGGTGCCGGTGAACAAGTCGACGGCGCTGCGTGCGCCGACCGCCGCGGCGATCGCTCCGAGCACCGGGACCAGCGTCCGCTTCGAGCCGAGGTACTTGATCACGTAGCTGCAGAGTATGCGGTAGGTGAGGGACGGTCCCGCGTCGAACTTCCACCCGGGGCGGTGTGGTGACCACGAGGGGTTCTGATGAGACGACGCGGCGTTGCGCTGTGGGTGACGACTGCCGCGCTGACCATGACCGGCTCGGTCGCGGCCTTCGGCGTGGACGCCGGCGCGGGGCGGGCAGTGACCGGCGGTCACGTCTCGGCCGGCTGCGCGAGCACTGACTGGCGGCAGTACGGCTACAACCCGGACCACAGCTTCGCGGTGCCGGCCGGCTGCTCACCCATCTCGTCGAAGAACGTCGCGACGCTGATCCCGAGGTGGTTCTTCCACACCAAGGACTCGGTGACCGCCTCCCCTGCCGTGGTCGGCGACAGCGTGTACGTCGGGGACTGGGACGGCAAGTTCTACTCACTCGACGCAAAGACCGGCAAGGAGCAGTGGGTCTTCGACATCCGCCTCGCCGACCCGGTCGCGTTCGGCCAGATCGTGTCGAGCGCCGCGGTCGAGCCGTTCCCGGTCGGTGACACCGGCAAGACCCAGGAGGTCGTGGTCTTCGGGGGCGGCTCCACGGTCTGGGCGCTGGCTGCCGACACCGGCAAGCTGCTCGCCTCGATCGACCTGGATCCGCGCAAGGCGAAGCTGCGCAAGCAGCAGCAAGCCTCGGCCAACCCGCCGGTCGTGGAGATCGAGTCCTCGCCCGCTGTGGCGGACGTCAAGGTCGGTGACACCGTGCAGCGGCGGGTGTATGTCGGTCTCGACGTACACAACGACAGCGGGGTGGGGCGCACCGGGATCGTGGCGCTGCGGCTCCTCGCGAACGCCGACGGCCACTGGTCGTTCGACCCGCTGTGGAAGAACGACGCCGAGACCGACCGCACCTACTACGGCCGGGCGGGCCTGACCGCCGGGTCCGGACAGGGTCAAGGTTGCGGCGACGTGTGGTCCTCGCCCGCCGTCGACGGCGCCGCGGACCTGCTGGTCTATGGCGTCGGCAACTGCGACCACCCGCCGAACGCGATGGCGCACCACCAGAACTGGGCCGAGTCGCTGATGGCCGTCAACGCCGCCACCGGCAGGTTCCTGTGGCGGTACTCGCCCTCGGAGCACCACGGGTCCAAGTCCGCCGACATCAAGGCGGCCTATCTCGACGACGACTTCGGTTCGTCGGCGAACATCTACCGCAACGACCGCGGCCAGCTCGTCGCCGGTGACGGGTCGAAGGGGTCGGTCTACTACGCGCGAGCGGCGCGGACCGGCGCGAGCCTGTGGCAGACCGCCGACGGCTCCCCCGGCAACCTGTCCGAGGACTTCGCGGTCGGCGGCTTCATCGGCTCGCTCGCGGTGGCCTCGAACGCCAGTGGCGAAGCGACGCAGATCGTCGGCGGCACCGCGATCCCGATCCCGCTGGCGAAGGACGGCGGCAACCTGCTCGGCGCCCTCGAAGACATCCACAGCTTCGACGCCAACACCGGCAAGGTGCTCTGGAGCGACCGGCTGGTCGCCCCGACGTACGGCTCGACCTCGATCGTCAACGACATCGCGCTGCTGCCGATGACCGTCGCGAGCTCCGTGGTCGCGGTCGACCTGAAGACCGGCCTGCCGCTGTGGGTCGGTCCGGTGCTCGGGCCGCCGTCATCCACGGCCGTCGTGAGCGGCTCGTCGGTCTACCTCGGCACCGGCACGAACGAGACCGACCTCGAGTACAAGGCGCTCAACCTCGCCATCCCGCCGTCGCTGGAACGAACCATCGGGCAGTCACCGCTCTCGCCGCTGTCCGGCGTACAAGCCTTCCAGCTCCTCTGAAGGTCGTGACGGGGACGTCAGGCGCCGACCGCGTGGACTCCGCCGTCGACGTGGACCACGGATCCGGTGGTGGCCGGGAACAGGTCGGAGAGCAGGGCGACGCAGGCCAGCGCCGCGGGGCGGGCGTCGTCGACGTCCCAGCCCAGCGGCGCCCGCTCCTTCCACACCTGCTCGAAGCCGTCGAAGCCGGGGATCGACTTGGCCGCCATCGTGCGCAGCGGCCCGGCCGCGACGAGGTTGACCCGGACTCCGTGCGGCCCGAGATCACGGGCGAGATAGCGGGCCGCCGACTCCAGGCCCGCCTTGGCGACGCCCATCCAGTCGTACGCCGGCCAGGCGCGGGTCGCGTCGAAGTCCAGCCCGACGACCGAGGCGCCGGTGGTCAGCAGCGGTCGCACGGCGCGCACCAAGGACACCAACGAGTACGTCGAGATCTGCAAAGCCTGCGAGACCTCCTGCCAGCTCGTCTGCAGGTAGTTGCCGCCCAACGCCGCCGCGGGGGCGAAGCCGATCGCGTGCAGCACGCCGTCGAGCCGATCGGCGTGAGCGCGCACCGCGTCGGTGAGCCCATCGAGCTCGGCGTCGTCGGTCACGTCGAGCGGGACCACCGGCGCCGGCACCGGCAGCCGCTTGGCGATCCGCTCGGTCAGCGAGCGGCTGCGCCCGGCACCGGTCAGCACGACCGAGGCGCCCTCCCGCTGGGCGGCCTCCGCGACCCGGAAGGCGATCGAGGCCTCCGTGAGGACGCCGGTCACCAGGATCGTCTTGCCGTCGAGCAATGCCGTCATCAGTGCCCCATCCCCAGCCCACCGTCCACCGGGACCACCGCTCCGGTGAGGTACGACGCCTCGTCGCCGACGAGGAACGCCGCGACCGATGCGATCTCCGCGACGGACGCGGCGCGTCCCAGCGGCGTACGCGCAACGATGTCCGCACGCTGGGCATCCGACAGCGATGCCGTCATCGCGGTCTCGACCAGACCAGGGGCCAGGACGTTCGAGGTGATGCCCCGCCCGGCGTACTCACGGGCCAGCGAGCGCGCCAACCCGATCAGGCCGGCCTTCGCCGCGGCGTAGTTGGCCTGGCCCGCCGAGCCGAGCAGCCCGACCACGCTGCCGACGAACAGCAGCCGGCCGTGGCGCGCCTTGGCCATTGCGGGCAGCACCGATCTCGCACACGCCCAGGCGCCTGCGAGATCGGTCTCGATCACGTCGTCCCAGTCGCGGTCGGCCATCCGCAATGCCAGGCCGTCGCGCGTGATGCCCGCGGCGTAGACGAGCACCTCGACCGCGCCTTGCGCCTCACTGACCGCCGCCACCGCCTCGGCGACCGAGTCGCGATCCGTCACGTCACACTTGACGCAGTGCAGATCCGCGGGCGCGGACGAGGCGTGATGCGTCACCGCGACCCGATGGCCCGCCGCAGCCAGCCGCTGCGCGATGCCGAGCCCGATCCCCTGGTTGCCGCCCGTGACCAGCACGGACCGCGACGTCACCGCGGTCACAGCGGGATGTTGGTGTGGCCGCCACCGCGACGAGGCTCGGCGGCGAGTGCGCGGCTGACGACGCTACGCGTCCGGTCAGGATCGATGACCTCGTCGACCAACCCGAGCGAGACCGCGCGCGCGACCCCGCCCGACGTGACCTCGTGCTCCGCGGCGAGCGCGCGTTCGAGGTCGGCCCGCTCCGCTTCGGGCGCCGCGGCGATCGTGCGGCGATGGAGCACCCGTACGGCGGCGACGGCACCCATCACTGCAACCTCGGCATCGGGCCAGGCGAACACCCGCGTCGCACCGAGCGAACGCGAGTTCATCGCGATGTAGGCCCCGCCGTAGGCCTTGCGGGTGACGACGGTGACCCGCGGCACGCTCGCCTCGGCGAACGCGTGCAGCAGCTTCGCGCCGCGGCGTACGACGCCCTCCCATTCCTGCGCAACCCCCGGCAGGTAGCCCGGGACGTCGACGAGCACCACCAGCGGTACGCCGAACGAGTCGCACATCCGGACGAAGCGCGCGGCCTTCTCCGCGCTTGTGGAGTCCAGGCACCCGCCCAGCCGCAACGGGTTGTTGGCGAGCACCCCGACCGGCGCTGCGCCTAGCCGGCCCAGCGTGGTCACCATGTTCGGCGCCCACTTCGCGTGCAGCTCGATGCCCGGCTCGTCGAGCAGCTGGTCGACGAGCGGGTGCACGTCGTAGGCCCGCCGCGGCGAGTCGGGCAGCAACGCGGCCATCGGCCGATCCGCAACCTCGCCCACCGTGGCGCCCCGGTCGCCGAGCACGGTGACGACCCGCCGCGCCGCATCGAACGCGGCAGCGTCCGAGTCGGTGACCACATGGACCACACCGCTACGGCGGCCGTGCGGCTCAGGTCCGCCGAGCCGCGCCATGTCGACGTCCTCGCCGGTCACGCTGCGCACCACGTCCGGACCGGTCACGAAGACCCGGCCAGCAGGGCCGAGCACCACGACGTCGGTCAGCGCCGGTCCATAGGCGGCGCCGCCGGCGGCCGGTCCGAGCACGACCGAGACCTGCGGCACCCGTCCGGACGCGTCCGTCATGGCCGCGAATACCTTGCCGACGCCGTCCAGGGACGCCACACCTTCGGCGAGCCGCGCGCCGCCGGAGTGCCAGATCCCGACGATCGGCGCCTGGCGGTCGAGCGCGGTGCGGTACGCCGAGACGATGACGTCACAACCGTCGGCGCCGAGCGCACCGCCCTGGATCGTGGGGTCGGTCGCGAACGCAACCGCGCGGCGACCGCCGATCGTGCCCACCGCCGCAAAGACCCCGCAGGTCTGGTCGCCGCGAGCCAGCGGCTCGCAGTCACCGAGCAGGGCGCTCAGCCTCGCGCGCGGATCGCGCGCCGGATCCACCTCGCGCGGGATGACCGTCCGGAGCCGGTCGACGTCGGTCAGTGTCATCAGCTCTCCGTGAAGACGAGGGCGACGTCGTGGCCGCCGAACCCGAAGGAGTTGGACAGCGCCGCGCCGCCCGCGACGAGCGGCCGCGGCGACATGCGCACCAGGTCGAGCCGGATCGCGTCGTCAGGGTCGTCGAGGTTGGCGGTCGCCGGGACGACCCGGTCGCGCAGGCTCAGACAGGTGATGGCCGCTTCCAGCGCCCCCGCTGCTCCGAGCAGGTGGCCGGTGCCGGACTTCGTCGAGGTCACGGCGATGCGGTCGGCGTGATCACCGAACGCCCGACGGATGGCCGCCGCCTCCGCGACGTCCCCGGCCGGCGTCGAGGTGGCGTGCGCGTTGATGTGCGTCACGTCGGTCGCGGCCAGCCCGGCGTCGGCGACCGCGGCGGTGATCGCAGCGGCGGCGCCGCGCCCTTCCGGTTCGGGTGCGGCGACGTGGTGGGCGTCGTTCGCCATGCCCGCGCCGGCGAGCACGGCGTACGCCGAGGCGCCGCGGGCCTGCGCATGTTCGGCGGACTCGAGCACGACTACGGCGGCGCCCTCTCCGAGTACGAAACCGTCACGTTGCTTGTCGAAGGGCCGGGACGCGGCCTTCGGCTCGTCGTGGCGCGCCGACAGCGCGCGCATCGCGGCGAACGCGGCCAGAGGCAGCGGGTGGATCGCCGCCTCCGCCCCACCGCAGACGACGACGTCAGCGCGCCCGTCGCGGATCATCGCCAGGCCGTACGCGATCGCCTCGGCGCCGGAGGCGCACGCGGACACCGGCGAGTGCGCTCCGGCCCGGGCGGACAGCTCGAGGGCGAGCGTGGCGGCCGGTCCGTTGGGCATGATCATCGGCACCGTGAACGGCGACACCCTGCGGGCGCCGTTGGCCCGCAGCACGTCGTACTGGTCCAGCAGCGTGGTGACACCACCGATGCCGCTCGACACGACGACCGCGAGCCGCTCCGGCTCGACGTCAGGGGCTCCCGCGTCGCGCCACGCTTCGAGGCCCGCAAGGAGCGCGAACTGCTGGCTGCGGTCGAGGCTGCGCATCCGCGGCGCGGGAAGCAGGTCCGCCGGCTGACACGCGGCCCGCGCCGCGATGCGGACCGGCAGGTCGGCCGCCCACTCGTCTGTCAGCAGCGAGGCACCGGACTGGCCGTCGAGCAGCGCGCGCCACGTCGAGGGCATGTCACCGCCCAACGGGGTCGTCGCACCGAGCCCCGTCACCACGACAGAGCGAGTGGGCGTCCGGGTCACGCGGGGACGCCCGCCTTGCCGAGGAACGCCACGACGTCGTCCACGGTCTCGAGCTTCGCCAGCTCGGCGTCGGGGATGGAGACCCCGAACTTGTCCTCGGCCATGGTGGCGATCTCCACCATCGACAGCGAGTCGATGTCGAGGTCCTCACGGAAGGACACGCCGGGTACGACGCGGGCGGCCGGGATTCCGGTCGCTTCTTGCACGATCTCGCCGAGGTCGGCGATCAGCTGGTCGGACATGGGTTCTCCTTCGGTTGGTCGGCTTGATGGGGTCTGCGGATCAGGGCACTTCGACGACGAGACCGGCCCAGGTCAGGCCCGCCCCGAACGCCAAGGTCATGGCGAGATCGCCTGACGCCACACGGCCTTCACGGCGCAGTCGCGCCAACGCCAGCGGGACGGACGCGGCCGAGGTGTTGCCGGTGTCGACGACGTCGGTCGCCACGACCGCGTCAGGAGCGTCGAGCGACGCGGCGATCGCGTTGACGATGCGCAGGTTCGCCTGGTGCAGCACGATCGCGGCGAGCTCGTCGGGCACGACGCCCGCGACCGCGCACACCTCACGTGCCGTGCGTCGCAGCGAGGTGGTCGCCCACCGGAACACCGCCGGCCCGTCGAGGCGTACGTGCCCCGCCGCGGTCATGCCGATCAGCTCTGCGGCGCTGCCGTCGCTGCCACTGACCAGCGGTCCGATCCCGGGCTGGTCCGCCGGCCCGACCACCACCGCGCCGGCACCGTCGCCGAACAGGATCGCGGACGAGCGGTCGGTCCAGTCGACCAGGTCGGACAGTCGCTCCGCGCCGGCCACGACCACGTAGTCGGCACCGCCGGTGCGGACCGCGTTGGACGCGGCGGCGAGGGCGTAGCAGAAGCCGGCACAGGCGCCGTTGACGTCGTAGGCCCCCGCGCCGGTCGCCCCCACCATGTCGGCGACCCGCGGCGCGCCACCCGGAACCGACTGAGGCATGCTGCACGTGGCGAGCACCACTTGACCCACCCGAGCGGGGTCGACTCCGGCATCGGCGAGCGCCTTCGTCGCCGCCGAGGCCGCCATGGACACGACGCTCTCGCCGTCGCCGGCCAGATGCCGTCGCTCGATCCCGGTCCGCTGCCGAATCCACGCGTCGTCGGTGTCGAGGTCCGGCGGCAGGTCGGCGTTGGTCATGACCCGCGATGGCCGGTGCTCCCCCACGCCGAGGATCCGGCTGCCGCGCAACCCGGCGGATGCGATCACGATGCGCTCACCCGGGCCAGCGGTTGCCCGGCGGAGACCGGGTCGCCGTCGGCCACCAGCAGCTCGATGAGAGAGCTCCCCGCCTGCTCGACGACGTCGCAGAGCCGAACCGTTCCCTTCTCCGGCGCGACCAGCAGCCGCCAGCCGGGGGCGGCCGACGGCTGGGTGGTGTGCTGGGCGAGCAGCTCGCGGGCCGCGTCGAGGTCGTCCGGCGAACGCAAGGCGACGGCGTCGATGCTCGGAAGAGCGCGACGGACGAGCGCGGCCAGTGTGCCGGCCGGCGGGAGCTCGATGACCGCGGTCACGCCGAGTGCCGCCATCGTGGCCATGCAGGCGTCCCAGCGCACCGGCAGACACACCTGGTCGACCAGACGGGACAGGACCTGCGCGCCGTCGGCTTGCAGTGTTCCGTCTCGGTTGGACAGCACGGCCCCCGCACCGTCGTGGGCCACGACATCGGCGGCCGCGATCGCCAGCGCGTCGCGAGCCGGCGCCATGAAATCGGTGTGGAAGGCGCCGGCGACCGCAAGCGGCCGCATCCGAGCGCCGGCGGGCGTGGTCCCGCTCAGCCGCTCCAGCGCTTCGAGCCGGCCGGCGGCCACGACCTGCCCGGCGCCGTTGAAGTTGGCCGCGACGCACCCGGCCGCCTCGATCGCGGCGAGCACCGCGGCGGCGTCCCCGCCGAGCACGGCGGCCATGCCGGTCGGGGCCGCTGCGGCGGCCTGCGCCATCGCCCTGCCTCGTACGCCGATCAGCCGCATGGCCGCGGACTCGTCGAGCATCCCGGCGATCGCCGCGGCGGCGAACTCCCCGACGCTGTGACCGGCGAGCACGCAGCTGGCGGGATCGATCGCGAGCTCAGCCGCGGCGGCGATCCCGGCGCCGACGATCAGCGGCTGGGCGATCGCGGTGTCGGCGATGGCATCGTCCGACAGCTCGGTGCCGGCGCTCGCCAGGTCGACCTCTGCGCCGGACGCGAGGGAGTCGAGCCGCGATCGGAACCCTGGCAGCTCCAGCCAGCCAGCCAGGAACCCGTGGCGTTGCGCGCCCTGACCTGGCGCGAGAACGACGAGCATGAGCGCCAGCCTCGACGTGACCGGTCAGTAGGTCAGTCGGGCGTGCCCACAGTGTTGGCTGCTGCGCGTTGTAGGTTTCCTACAAATCCGCGTTGCTGTCGATCCGCCCTAACGTCAGCGCAACCTGCACGACGTGGCGATCACGTCCGGCGGCAAGGTCGTGCCCGCACACTTCCGCGATCCGGCGCAGCCGGTACCGCACCGTGTTGGCGTGCACGAACAGCGAGCGAGCGGCCGCCTCGATCGAGCCGCCCGAGCCGAGGTAGGCGTCCGCCGTGTCGAGCATCGTCTGATCGGCGGCCAGCGGTCGGTAGACGTCGGCGACCAGCCGCCGCGCGGCCCGCAGGTCGCCGGCCAACGCCCGCTCGGGCAGCAGGTCGTCGGCTGCGACCGGTCGGGGAGCATCCGGCAGGCCGGGCACGGCACGCAGCGCCGCGAACACGTCTTGCACCGTGCTGGCGGCCTCCGCAAGGCCCGCGCACACCGGTCCCGTGACGACCGGGCCGTCGGCAAACGCGGGGAGCAGGCCACGGACCACCCGCGCCACGCGTCCCGGTGCGCCGGCCACGACGACCAGGCGGCCCGACTGGACGCCGGTGAGGATCTCGGCGCCGGCTTCCCGGCCGAGCCGCCGGGTGTGGGCCAGCGACCGCTCCGGATCACCGTCAGGCGAGCTTCCCGCCATCAGGAAGACGTGGCTGGGCTCCTGCCAGCCGAGCGCAGACGCACGCGACTGCAACGAGTCGCTGACGTCGCCGCGCACGATCGCGTCGATCACCAGTGCCTCGAGACGGGCGTCCCAGGCGCCTCGCTGTTCGGCGGCCCGGGCATACACCTGAGCCGCCGCGAAGGCGATGTCGCGGGAGTAGCGCAGCACCGCTTCCCGCGCCCACGCCTGCGCCTCCTCCGCCGCGAACTCCTCGACCGCCGCCTCGGTGACGTCGACCGCGATGCGCACCAGCTCGACGGTGTGCTCGAGTTTCACGAGCCGCGCGAGATCACGGGGCGCGACGTCGAACACCGCTGCGGTGATCGCTGCGCCGGCCTCGGGCCGGCGCAGCCAGTCCGCGAAGCCCCGGATGCCCGCCTGGACGAGAAGTCCGACCTGTGTCCGGGGCAGCGGCGGCATCGCGTCGAACCACGGCAGCGTCTCGGCCATCCGTTGCTGGGCTCGCGTGGCGAGCGCCCCGGACTGCCGCTCGACCCGGCGCGCAGTCGCGGCGACCACCGCGGCGCCGGGCCTGTCCACCGGTCGAGCATGTCAGAACACGACAAGGGCGGCCCCGGAAACCCGGGGCCGCCCTGTCGTCGTGCCGACTAGGTCAGGACTACCTGACCCGGATCGTGCGGACCGCGGAGGTCCCCACGGTGGTCCGCGGCGTCCGCGTCACGTTCACGCGGAAGGACAGCCGGTGACCGGACGACTCGACGAACCGCATCGAGGCGTTGCCGCCGGGACCGGTACGGCTGGTGCCGATCCGGTGCCAGACGCCGTGGGTCTTCACGAAGTACCGAACCAGCGCGTTGCGCGCCGCCGGACGGGTGTGCACGTGCACCGTCACCCGGTTGTGGGTGGAGGTGAGCACGACACGCGGCCGCTCGACGAACCGGACCTGCGTGGACGCCGAGCTGGTGGGCTCGTTGCTCTCGCGAATCTGGTCGTTGTTCGTGTCGGCGAAGGCGGCGAAGCTGGTCTTGCCGGCCTTGGTCGGCGAGTAGTGCACCGACGCGTTGCCTGCCGGACCGGTGGTCGCCGAACCGATGGCGACCGCCTTGCCGTTGACCCCGACGTAGAACCGGATGAGCTGGCCCGCCATCGAGGCGCCGGTGGCGTTGGTCGCGTGACCGGTGAGGGTCACGTTGCCGCCGACGGTGCCGTTGACCGGAGCCCGCAGCACGAGACCGCTGGCGCCAGCCGCGGCGACCGTGTAGGAAGCCGTGGCGGAGCAGGTGCCGCCGGTCGTGCTGCACTGGTTGCCACCCGCCGCGATGGAGAACGACAGCGTCCCGGCGCCCGAGTCAGTCGACGCGGTGGTGACGGTGACGCTGGCGGTGCCGTCGGAGGCGGTGATCACCTGGTTGTTGCCGTTGCCGACCGAGCCCGCACCCGTCTGGGTGTAGACCACGTTGACGTTGGCGACCGGGTTGCCGGTCTTGTCGGTGACCGTGGCGGTGAACTTCTGGCTGCCGCCCGCCGCGATGGTCGCGGTGGTCGGGCTGACCGTCACCGTGTAGGCCTGCGCCGGGCTCGGCGAGGCGTAGGTGACGGCGGCGTTGCCGGTCGCCGTACCCGAGGTGGCGGTGACCGTCTGGGCACCGGACTTCGTCGAGGTGACGTACGCCTCCGCGACGCCGGCCTGGTCGGTCGTCGTGCTGTACGACGTGCCGGCGCTGGTCGGGACCGTGCTGGTACCCGCAACCTGGCCGCCGCTGACGGTGAAGGTCACGGGAGCGCCGGCGAGAGCCTCACCGGAGCTGTTCTTGACGATCGCGCACACCTCGGTGGTGGCACCCGAAGCGACGTTGGTGGCGGCGGTGTTACCCGTCGCGCCGCAGGTCGCGTCGGAGACGCCCTTGCCGCTGGTGTCGACCGTCACCGTGCTCGCCGTGGTCGACGCGACGTAGCTGACCGTCGCGCTTCCGGTGATGGAGGCGTTCGCCGAGTCGGTGACCTTGATGGTGTCGGTGTTGCCCGTCGTACCGGAATCGGTGTAGGTGATCGTCCCGTCAGCCGCCGCCGTGCCGGCCTTGAGGTTGCGGCCGTTCACGACGTAGGTGAGGGTCGGCTGCGTCGCGAGCGCGTTACCGAACTGGTCGGTCACCTGCGCCTTGACGGTGACCGTCCCGCCACGGACGACGCTCTGCAGCACCGGCTGAACGCTGACGGCGCTCGCGACGGGGGCAGCCCACGTCGCGGTCGCGTTGCCACCGAACGACTTGCCGATGATGTTCGCGGTCATCGTGACGTTGTCGCCGGCGGCCGGAGTCGGGTCGCTGACGGAGAAGGTCGCCTGACCACTCGCGTTGGTGACGCCGGTGCCCGACGGCAGGCTGGTGCCGGTCACGGTGGTGCCACCCAGCTTGGCCGCGGTCGCCGCGAAGTTCACGGTGACGCCGGACAGCGGGTTGTGGTTGGCGTCTTCGACGGTTGCGGTGAAGGTCTCCGACGTCGCCGACGTCGGAACGGTGCAGCTGGCCGCCTGGGTGTTCTGGTTCGGGGCGGTGTGCTGCGTGCAGGTGAGGGTGCTGTTCGCGGCGACGAACGGCGGGCCCGCATTGAAGACCGCGGAGGCGGTCGTCTGCGGCTCACCGTTGTCCGGACCCTGCGAGTGCGTGGTCCCGTTCGAGTTGTTCACCCAGAACACCAGCGAGTCGGTGCCGGCGTTGCCACCGTTGGTGACCGAGCAGGTCGCCTGGCCGCTCGCGTTGGTCGAACCGCACGACGTGGTGTCGGCGACCTGGTCCGGGTTGGTCGAGCCGGTGGTCTCTTCGAAGACCGGCACGCCCGAGATCGGGTTGTTGTTCGTGTCCTCGGCGGTCACCGTGAACTTCGCGGTGGTGCCGGTCGCCTGCGTCGTCGACGTCGGGCTGGCCACGAGCTTGGTGACGGCGTCAGCCGTGCTGGCGGTCCAGCTCACGTTGTCCTGATCGCTGACCGCGCCGTTGCCGGTCGCGGCGACCTTGACGCTGCCGGTCCCGACCGAGCTCGACGAGACGCCGATGTAGGCCTGGCCGCTGGCGTTGAAGACGCCGGCGAGGGAGTACGTCGTCGTGTAGGGGCCGGTGCCCGTGGTCGTGCCGACCGCGGTGCCCGTGCCGGAGCACGGCGAACTCGGCGTGGCCGCGTTGCTGTAGACCTTGAACGGCGTCGCGCCCGGGTTCGCCGAGGAGGTCTCCGTCACGGTGAACGTGAAGGCCTCGTTCGCCGCGGCGCCGTTGTTGTCTTGGGCCAGGACGCTGTAGGCCTCGCAGTTGCCCGTCGGCACCGTCGTCGGAGAGCCCCCAGCGGGGGTGTCGGGGGTGAGCACGATGTTCGTCGGGATGCCGACGGCTGCGGCGGTGCCGAGGGCGAACGGGGAGGCCAATACGGCCACCGCCGACCCCAGCACCAGCGATGCAGACGCCCACCTCTTCGTGGGGCGTTTCCTGATCATTCGAGTCCTTTCATCGTCGGCGGCCTGTCCCGCCTACTTGCAAAATCACAAATCTGAACCGCCGCGCACCCATCCCGGGCGCACGCCTCCCCGCACCTCTTGAACAGCGCTTCCCCCCTCGAAGGCGTTACACACCTTTCGGGAGGGCAAAAGTTGATCAAGGTCGTTGGGGCCTTCGCTATGTTGCGCGGCAAAAGCCCAAGATCCAATCACTTCTCCCGCAAATGACTAAAAGGGACTATGTAGCCGGCCGTCACCTAGTCACGCCTTGATCGTTTCTCTCGCCCCCGGAGACTCCCGCCCGTCCTGTCGCGCGGTCAAGCGACGCCTCAGCGTGAGAGCGCCGGCGCAGGCGCCGCCACCGGCGCCGACGACGAGCGCGAGCCAGACGCCCCACAGCCCGTTGCCGATCAACGGCGCGGCGCTCAGCGGGCCGATCACCCCGGACACCCCGAACGTCATCGAGGACAGCGTGTTGTAGCGGCCACGCAGCTCGTCGGGTGCCAGGCTGTTGGTCAGCGCCGGCATGATCGGGGACATCACCACCTCGCCGAGCGCGAACACGAGCGCGCAGCCGACCACGGCGATGATGGCGAGGCTGCTCGCCGGCCGGTGCGCCGCGAGTGCGAGCACGAGCCAGGAGCCCCCCAGCAGCGCGGAGGCGAGCGCCAGCAGCCGGCTGCGGCTTCGACCTTCGAGGCGCGGCAGCACCCCGAGCTGGATGACCACGATCGTCGTGCAGTTGGCGGCGAACGCCCATCCGACGACCCGAGTCGAGACCTTGGCGACGTCCGCGCTGAACGCCGTGAAACCGTACTCGAGCTGGCCGTACGCGCACCCCATCAGCAGCACCCCGACTGCCACCAGGCGTACGAACACCCGGTCCGCCAGCACCGCGCGCCAACCGCCGTGCGGTGGCGCGTCAGGCACCACGGGCAGGGCCGAGCCCAACGAGCGCAGGCCCACCACCACGACCCCGCCGGCGACGACGGACCCACCGGCGCAGAGATAGAGGACTTGGAACGAGCTCGGGTGGTGTACGTCGGCCACCGCGCCTCCGATCAGCCCGCCGAGGCCGATCCCGAGGTTCAACACGACGAAGGAGAGCCCGAAGAACCGCTGCCGGCCCGCCTCGGTCGTGGCCGAGGCGAGCAGGGTGTCGAACGCACCGATCAGCGGCGGGCCGCCCATCGCCGCGAGAGTCGCCGCGGCGAACGCCTGCCACACCGAGTGGACGAAGGCGTAGCCGCCGAGCCCGACTCCCTGCAGCACCGCGACGGCCACGTACACCGGACGCGACCCGTACCGGTCCACCAGCGCACCGGCCGGCCCCGCGGCGAGCAGGCCGGCGAGCCCGATCCAGGCGCCCGCGACTCCCACCCAGGTCGGGTCGAGACCGCGCACCTTCGTCAAGTAGATGAACAGGAACGGCAGCACCAGCCCGAATCCGGCGGTCGACAGCAGCATGCTCGCGAGCAGTGTCGGCGCGGCCCGGAGGTCGTCCCGCCAATGCCCGGCCACTTTCAGTCCCCATCAATCGCCCTGGCAACAGGTCATCGCCGCTGGCCGTAGGTCTATCGCTGATGGAGGATCCCGGCATGTCCATTTTGGGGGATCAGCTCGAGCTGTCCGCTCGTGTCTCACGTGCGAAGAACAACACGCTGGTCGTCACCTGCAGCGGCCCGGGCGGCGCCGACGTCGCCGTCGGACGGCAGAAGGGTGGCGCCGCCGTTCTGCTCGGGCTCAAGAACGGCGGCAAGGGCAGCTACACCGTCACCGGTACCGGCACCGAGCTCGGCGTCGAGGTCGCCGCAACCACTCGCGTCACGCGGGACGGGCAACCGCTGGGATCGATCGTCGGGGAAGGCACGTCGGCGCGCATCGAGTCGGCGGGCGGGTCCGTGCTCGCCCACGTCAACCCGTTCCGCGGCGAGCGAGCCGACGCGGCATGGCCTCATCCGCTGACCTCGCCGGACGGCAAGCAGCTCGGGACGCTCACGCTGATGCGGACGATGCAGGCGTGGTCGCTGCAGGCGTTCGGCTATTGGGCAGCGACCTGGGAGATGACCGGGCTCGGGCTGAAGACACCGTCCGCCGGGGCCGTGTTGCAGCTGTCCGCCCCGGTCAGTGACATCCTCGCCGACCTGCTCGTCGCCGCGCTCGTCGACGTGACGACGCTGCCGCGCGGCTACGTCGCCACAACATAGGCGGCCCGACGCCGTCAACCTGCTCATGATCGTTTGCACCGCGGCGGCGGCGGGCAGGTTCGCCCCGTCATGGCCGATGCTGTCGAACCGATCGAGTCTCACCGGCGAGACGCCGGCCTGCCGTGGCCGCGATGGGTCGGGATGGCGGTCCTCACCGGGATCGTCGTCGCCGCGCTGTGCAACGTCTTCGGCCAGCGAGCGACGACCGAGCACGTCCACGGTCCGCTCGCCGACCTGACGCTGCGCGCGCCGTCGACGGTCCGGCCCGGCCTGCTGTTCCAGGCCAAGGTGACCATCTCGGCGGATGCGGTACTTCCCGACGCTCAGCTCGTCCTGAGCCCGGGCTGGGTCGACGGGCTCACGATGAACACTGAAGAGCCCTCGCCGACCAACGAGACCAGCGGTCCGGACGGGTCGCTGGTGTTCAGCATCGGGACGCTGAAGCCGGGTCAGCCCTTCACGGAGTACCTGGACTACCAGATCAACCCGACGAGCCTGAGCAACCGGTCGCAGACCCTCACTGTGCGCAGCGACGGGACCACTGCGGCCACCCTCACCCGAACGCTGGCGGTCGTGCCGTGACCGTCAGCCGACTGGAGGTCGAGGCCTGATGGACATCGCGCTGCGGACGATCGTCCTGTACTTCTTCGTCGTCGTGCTCATGCGTGTCGTCGGGCGCCGTGAGCTGTCCTCGCTGACCGCGGTCGACCTGGTCCTGCTGATCGTGATGGGCGACGCGATCCAGCAGGGCCTGACCCAGGACGACTATTCAGTGACCGGCGCGATCATCGTCATCTCGACGTTCGCGGTGCTCCAGGTGGCGACCGCGTATGCCGGCTTCCGCTCGCGCACCGTACGTCGTCTGCTCGAGGGCCGACCGGTCGTGCTGATCGACGACGGCAAGCTGGTCGAGGCGAACCTGCGGCGCAACCGGCTGACCGCCGACGACGTCGCCGAGGAGATGCGGCTGCAGCAGATCATGTCCTTCGCAGACGTTCGCTGGGCGATCCTCGAGGCCAACGGCCGGATCAGCTTCATCGAGCACCGCTCGCTGAAGGACTCCGCCGAGGCCGCAGGCACTTCCTAGGCGGGTACGTCGCCTTCGAGGGTGATGCGGTGCAACAGCCGTCGATGGCCGTGGTAGTCGTTGACCGGGTTGTGCTGGGCGCAGCGGTTGTCCCACATCGCCAACGAGCCGACCTGCCAGTTGAACCGGCAGGTGAACTCCGGCTTGACCTGGTGGGCGTAGAGGAAGCGCAGCAGCGGCTCGCTCTCGGCTTCGGTCATGCCGTCGAAGCGCGCGGTGTGCGCGACGTTGACGTAGAGCGCCTTGCGCCCGGTCTCGGGATGCGTACGGACCACCGGATGCACGGACTCGAAGTCCTGCGGCTCGACGCCCTCCAGCCCGCGGATGCGATCCTCGCGGGTCTTGCTGACATCCGCCCGCGCCGAGCTGTTGACCGCACGAAGACCGTCGAGGATCTCCCGCAGCTTCGGCGACAGCGCGTCGTAGGCCGCGTACTGGTTGGCGAACAAGGTGTCGCCGCCGTACGGCGGGATCTCGCGGGCCAGCAGCATGGTGGCCATCGGCGGGCGTTCGAGATAAGTGGTGTCGGAGTGCCAGATGCCGCCGAAGTTGACGGTCTCGTGCGGCTCCTTGAGCACCGCGATGATCTCCGGGTGGCCGGGGATCCCGGGCACCAGCGGGTAGGCGCCGATCGGCCCGAAGCGCTTCGCGAGTCGCACGAACTGCTCGTCGCTGATCGGCTGGTCACGGAAGAACACCACCAGGTGCTCGAGCCACGCGCTGCGGATCTCCGCGACGACGTCGTCGTCGAGATCGACGCTGAGGTCGACCCCGCTGATCTCGGCGCCGAGCGCGCCGGCGATCGGCGTCACCGTGATGGTGCGGGTGCTGAGCACCTGCACAAACTACTCGCTCGCGGCGGCGCTTTCATCCGCGGCCGCCGCCTGGCGACGCGCCATCTCGGCGGGCTTCATGTTGCCCTGCAGCACCTGACCGATGAGCGCCTGCACGTCCTTGCTCATCGAGGCCAGCGTCACGAGGTCGTTCGAGCTCTGCCAGTGCACCCGCATGCCCATGAGCTCCCACGCCCGCTTGAGGTTGGCCTTGGTGGCCATCAACGTCGTGAGCGGCGCCTGAGCGACGTGCCGCGCGATCGCTTCGACCCGGTCCTCGAGCTGTTCGCGCGGGACGACTTCGTTGACGAGGCCGTACTCGAGCGCCTCCGCCGCACTGAGCGTCTGCGAGGTGTAGAGGTAGTACGCCGCGCGGCGCCAGTTCATGAACACCCACGGCTCGATCGAGCACTCGCCGGACGGCATGCCGAACCCCTGCAGCGGCGGGTAGCCGAAGTAGGCGTCCTCGGACGCGATGACCATGTCGGTCGTGAGCCCGTAGTGGGTGCCGCCGCCGACGCAGTAGCCGTGTACCGCGGCGATCGTCGGCTTGGCGAACTCCCACAGGTTCATGACCGGCTTGACGAAGATGTCGCTCTGGGCCTTCCACGCGCTGCCGCGCGCAGCCGTCTCCTCCGCGAAGGCGGGGTAGGCCTGCGCCATGTTCGCGACGATGTGGCCGGAGCAGAAGCCCTTCCCGTTCGCCTTGAGGATCACGACCTTGATGTCGTAGTCGCGCTCCGCGTCGTACAGCGCGGCGTCCACCTCTTCGGCCAGCACCTGGTCCTGGGCGTTGGCCTTCTCCGGCCAGTTCAGGATCACCCGGGCGATCGGGCCGTCCTTTTCGTAGATGATCCGCTGGCGGGTCTCGTTGAGGTCCATCTTGCGGACGCTAGCGGGTAGGTGACACGCGCGTCAGGGTCGGCTCGCCGTGTCGCGCGGCTCGCAGATCACGACCGGGATGTCACGGTCGGTGTTGCGCTGGTACCCCGCGTAGCCCTTGTAGGCGGCGACGATCTGCGGCCACAGCTGCGCCTTCTCGGTCGGCGACGCCGTCCGCGCCGTCATCGGCTTGGTCGCGCCGTCGATCGTGATCTCGACGTCCGGGTTGGCGGCGAGGTTCTTGTACCAGTCGGGGTGGTCCTGCGAGCCGCCTTTCGAGGCGACGATGACGATGCGTTCCCCGTCGACGACGGGTGCCGTCAGCATCGTGGAGTACCGCTTGCCCGACTTTCTGCCGCGCACGTGCAGCTCGATCGGCCTCATCCCGAGGATGGTCTTCGGGAAGCGGCCGAAGGTCAGCGCCAGCAACGTGCGGTGCCCGGTCTCGAGCAGCCACGCGCCGGCACCGATGACCCGATCCGATGTGGGCATGCTGCCCCCCCTTCGTCGAGTGCCGAGCCTATTGCGGGCAGGTGATGCGGCGCTGGCGGCTAAGTACTGAGCATGCGCAAAGGTCTGTGCGGTCTCGGCGCCGCCGTGACGCTGCTCGTCACGGCGGTCCCGGCGGTCGGCTCGGCGGCCGCCGCTGCGCCGTCCGCTCGCCCGGCCACGACGTCGACCGTGACGTCGACCGTCACGTCGACCACCGTGGCGATCCAGGGCTTCATCCCGGTGCCCGGCGCGAAGCTCGAGTACACCGTCGACCTGCCATCGGCGACCGGCAAGTACCCGACCGCGATGGTGTACGACGGCTACTGCGAAGGACCGGGTGCGCTGGCCTGCAACGACGTGGCGTCGGCGCACGCGTTGCTGGCGGCGGGCTTCGCCGTGATCGGCGTGAGCATCCGGGGCACCAGCTGCTCGACCGGCATCTTCGACGCGTTCACCGACCAGGAGTGGCGCGACGGCGCTGCCGCGGTCGAGTGGGTGGCTCGCCAGCCGTGGTCGAACGGCCGGGTCGGCATGATCGGCGACTCCTTCCCCGGCATCACCCAGCTCGGCGTCGCCGGGCTGCATCCCGCCCATCTCGACGCCATCGCACCGTTCCAGGTCACCACCGACATGTATCGCGACGTCGCCTACCCGGGCGGCATGGCCAACCTCGGGTTCGGGGCCTTCTGGGCCGGGGTCGACCAGCCGCTCAACTCCTATCGCAGCGGTCTCGATCAAGCGCTGAAGACGAAGGACCCCGGCTGCGTCGCGTCGATGCTGGAGAACCTCGCCGAGCTGCCGTTCCACAACGTCGCGTTGCAGGGCTTCCAGCACGCCTACGACGGGGCATGGTGGCAGCAGCACGAGCCCGGCGCCAACGTCGAGCGGATCCACATCCCGACGTTCGGATGCTTCACCTGGCAGGACGACGAGGTGTCCAGCCGCGGCTCGTCGTACCTGAGCCAGCTCGACCCGAAGACCACCTGGGTCGTGGCGAGCAACGGCTACCACGGCATGTGCGAGCTGTCGATCCCGCGGGTCACCGACGAGCTGGTCGCGTTCTTCGACCGGTTCGTCAAGGGCGTGCACAACGGCTTCGCGCGCACCACCCCGCACGTGCAGCTGTGGCACGAGGCGCATGTCGACAGCGCCGGCCACAACGTGCCGAGCTGGGTGACGACGTACCCGTCGTACGCCTCGATGCCGGTGCGACCGATCTCGTTCTACTTCAACTCCGACGGCAGCCTGTCGCTCACCCCGCCGAAGTCGGCGACCGCCCCGGCGAGGAGCTACGTCTACCCGCTGCCGGACCTCGGTAACGAGGACGGGGTGGTCGTCGGCCAGCACAACCTGCTGTGGAAGAGCGGCGACCCGACCGGCGGATCGCTGGCGTACACGACGCCGGCGCTCACCCACGACACGGAGCTGTTCGGCTCCGGGTCGGCGAACCTCTGGCTGAGCTCGACCGCGCCCGACACCGACCTGCAGATCACGTTGACCGAGGTACGCCCGGATGGCCAGGAGGTCTACATCGACCGCGGCTGGCTACGCGCGTCGCGCCGCAAGCTCGCGGTGAAGCGCTCGACCGTGCTGGCGCCGGTGCAGACCGACCAGGCCGCCGACGTCGAGGACCTCACGCCCGGCAAGCCGACGTACCTGCGGATCCAGCTCGACCCGTTCGACTACGTGTTCCGCAAGGGCTCGCGGATCCGGTTGTGGATCGATGCGCCGACCGGGCTGACCGGCGGCTGGTCACTGAACTTCCTCAACATCCCGGGCGTCAACAGCATCTACTCCGACGCGAGGCACCCGTCGGCGATCGTGCTCGGCGACCTGCGCAGCAGTGACCGGGCAGTGCCGCCCATGCCGAGGTGCGACACCATCCTCAACCAGCCGTGCCGCAAGAACCAGGCGTCCCTGCCGGTCGGGTCCCTGTCGGTCCCGCGCTAGGCCTGGTTGGCCTTCTTCGTCGTGCCGTAGCCGCGCTTCATCGCCGCCTCGATGACCTTCTGCAGGTCCGCGTCGGTGAGCAGTGTCGGCGTGCCGAGGGAGGTCGCGCGGCTGTAGAGCTCGCAGCACCACTCGAGCATCTCGAGGGTCTCGCAGGCCCCCTCGATGGTCTGCCCGTGCGCCACGGAGCCGTGGTTGGCCATGAGCGCAGCGGTCTTGCCTTCCAGGGCGGTGGCGACGTTCTGCGCGAGCTCGGGACTGCCGAAGGTGGCGTACGGCGCGGTGCGCACCGACCCGCCGAGCATCAGCTGGCTGTAGTGGATGACGGGCAGCTCGGTGTGGGTGCACGCCACCGCGGTGGAGGCCAGCCCGTGCGCGTGCGCGACTGCCTTCGCGAACGACTTCTTGTAGACGAGCAGGTGCAGCTCGAGCTCCGAGGTCGGAGCGAGGTCGCCGTCGACGATCTGCCCGTCGAAGTCGACGACGGTCATCATCTGCGCAGTCAGCTCCTCGAGCACGCCGCCGGTCGGGGTGATCACCACGTGCTCGTCGGCCCGGATCGACAGGTTGCCCGCCGTACCGGTGACGAGACCTTTCGCGGCGACCCGATGACAAGCCGCGGCCAGCTGTGCGCGTTCCTTCTCGAGCATGGCGAGGACGTTACCGGTTGCCTGACGCACGCGTCAGGGTCGGTACCGCCTCAGCGCCGACACCATGGGTTCGCCGGGACGCCGGCGCATGCGTTCGGCATCGACTCGAGGTGCTTCGGCAGCGGGTGCATGACCACGTGCGTCAGCCGCGGGTAGTGGTCGGTCGGCAGGCACGGGACGCTCACGCCGGCCACGAGCGCCACCTGGGTGTTGCACAGCACCTCGTCCAGGAACAGCGGGTTGAGGTTCGCCGGAACGTCCTGGCCCGTGCACGACGGGTGACTGCTCTGCAGCGTCGCCGAGTCCGAGGTCAGCTTCCCGCTGGTGTCGGTGTTGCCGTGGTAGCAGTCGGTCGGCTCGTTGTTCTCGAGGTTGAGCTGGTCGAAGTCGCCGTTGGTCGGGTTCCCGAAGAAACCGTTGTGCGTGTAGGTGTTGCCGATCAGCGCATCGCCGTACTCGTCGTACAGACAGCTGCCCGGACCGGTCACGACGAAGTTCGGAGTGCCCCCGGTGCACGGCCCGCCGCTGTCCGGGAACGGGACGATGATCGTGCCCCAGGAGCCGTTGTTGACGAACTTGTTGTCCATCACGGTGTCGTTGCGGGCGCCGGAGAACGACGCCCCGGTGCCGACCGGGCCCTGCGCCGCCTCGCCGGACTTCGGCACGTTCGGGTTGTTGTTGTTCGCGAACACGTTCTGGTAGAGCACCCAGCACGTCGGAGCGCCCTTGATCGGCGGCTTGATGCCCTTCGGGCATGCGCCGTTCTGCGGCGGCGGGTTGTCGCCGTTCTGGCTGTTGGTGTCGAAGCCGTCCTCGTTGTGGTCGAAGCGGTTGTGCTCGATCAGCATCGTGCCGCCCGAGTTGCTGCCGGAGTAGCCCAGCGCGTTGAACTCCGACCGGCTGTCACGAATGATCTGCGTGCACAGCTGCTGGCAGGCGCCGATGTAGTAGCCCGCGTCGTCGAAGTTGCTCGCGTAGTCGTGCGCGAACACCCCGCCCTGCCAGGCGCTGGAGAACAACCCGTACGCCGCGGCGTCGGACACCCCGTTGTAGAAGGTGGACGTGGCCGACAGGTAGGTCGCGAGGAAGCCCCACCCGTGGATCCGGTTCTTGCTGTTGAGGCCGTCCCACCAGATCTCGTTGCCGGTGTCACCGCCCGGGCCGCTCAGGAAGTTGCACGCGGTGAGGTTTTCGACGTTCACGTTGTCGGCCTGGTAGGCGACGATGCCGTTGAGCCCTTCGTGCTTCGGGCCGTAGTTCTGTGCCGCCGGGTCGCTGCTGCACTGCGGGTAACCGGGCTTGGTCCCGTCGACCACGACCGTGTTGCGGTTCATCCCGCGGATCGTGATGTCGGGCGTGGTCACCAGGACCCCCGACGGGATGTCGGGACTGTCGGCCGGCGCCCGGCTCGTCGTCGTCTTGTAGTCCCCGGGTGCGACGAGGATCCAGTCGCCCGGGCGGGCGGCGTCGACCGCGGCCTGGATCGTGGCGAACTGGCCCTTGATGTGGTGGTAGGTGCCCACCCGCAGGACCCTGCCGTCGGCGCCGCGAGCGGCTGGCGCCGCGGCGGCGCTCGACACCGCCGCGCGCGCCGGGCCGGCCGCGGCGGAGCCGCTCAGCCCGACCCCCACCGCACTACCGGCCAGGACCGGTATGAGGAAGAGAACCCTCACCAGACGCGCTTGCACAATGCTCTCCCCTCCGCCGAAGCGGGTTGTCCTGACCTGCCGACGTGCCGACTTACTTGACCAGTCCGCCGTTGGCGTTGAGCGCGTACCACGCGCCGTGGAACTGGCGGTTGCCGATGTTGATCACCGACCGCGGGCCAGTGTCGAAGCGATAGGTGTGCAGCGGGTGGCCTTTGTAAGTGAGCTCCCGGAGCTTGCCCTGGTAGGGAATCGTGCCGAGCAGCGACCTCTTCACCCCCGGGCCCACCACGGGCTTGCCGGCCGTCGTCACGGCTGGCCAGTCCTTCTCGCAGCCCTTGATCGTCCGGCACACGTCCTTGTTGGGCTTGTCGCGCGCGAACATGTAGATCGTGTAGCCGGTCTTGTCGACCAGCAGGGGCCCGACGTAGGTCTTGGCGACGCTCACGGTCGGCCTGACGTGCGCCGGTGCCTTGCCCGCCGTGGCACCGGAAGCGGCGGCCGAACCCAACACGACCAGCGCTGCGATCGCCGGCACGACCGCCCAACGCGGCCGGGCACTTCCGCGAGCAGCTCTGCCTCTCATGACCGCCTCCACGCGTTCGACTCCGGGTGCTCGGCGGCAGCGTATCGAGCGCTGTCGATTCGTGTATGTTCCGGCGATGCAGGAGAACTCGGATGCAGTACGCCGGGGCCTGACGCGTCGCCGATTCGTCGCGGGAGCGTCTGCACTGACGGCGGGTGGGGTTGCACTCGGGCGCGGCACGAAGCGGGCGTTCGCGAGCACGAGGCCGAAGATGGTGCCGCTCGGCACCCAGCCGCACGGGCTACCGGCCCGTCAGCACGCGTGGGGTGACTACACCGCCAAGGACGCCTACGGCAACGGGACGGCGCCCAAGTACGACCGGCTGATGTTCTTCGACGTACGAGGCACTCCGACGCCGGCGCACGCGCGACTGCTCGAGTCGCGGCTGCGGGTGCTCGAGCGCCACTTCCACTGGAGCCACACCGGCCTGCTGTTCACGGTGAGCTGGGGGCCGAGCTACTTCCGGCTCCTCGGGGTCCGGTCGCCGATCCCCGAGGCGACCAAGCTGTCGAGTTTCGAGCACCCGGAGATCGACAACTACGACGTGTGCATCCACCTCGCCTGCGACGACGACGCCCGGCTCGACCAGGTCGAGGCCGCCCTGGTCCGTGGCCACAAGCTGCACGGCGTCAACGGTTCGCTGTCCCTCAAGCCCGCCCTCACGTGGCGGGAGACCCGTACCGGGTTCACCGGGGTCGGCATCCCGGCGAGGCGTCAGGACGTCAAGGGCATCCCCGCCGGTAACCCGGTCCCCGCAGGCTCGCCGTTGTTCATGGGCTTCAAGTCGGGCCTTCGCAAGAACCAGGCCAGCGAGGACGCCGTCACGATCAAGGACGGACCGTTCGCCGGCGGCACCACGATGCATGTGAGCTACATGCGCGAGACGCTGGGCGACTGGTACCGCAAGCTCTCCGAGCAGGACCGCCGGGCGCTGATGTACTCCCCGGAGACCGATGCCGCCGCCGAGCAGCGGATCATCGAGGACAAGACCGACACTTCCGCCAACACCAAGCAGATCGCCTCGGCGATCCACACCTACGGCATGGTCGGGCACTCCCAGGCGACCGCACAGGCTCGCAAACACGGCAGCCCGCTGATCATCCGCCGCGACTTCAACACCACCGACGACGGCTACGCCGGCCTGCACTTCGTCGCGGTGCAGCGCACCATCGAGGACTTCGTCGTCACCCGCAACGCGATGAACGCCAACGGCGCGCACAACATCAACAAGAAGGTGACCGCGACCAAGAACAACGGCATCAACGCGTTCATCAAGGTCCGGCGTCGCGCGAACTACATCATGCCCTCGCGCGCGGACCGGTCCTTCCCGCTGCTGCCCGGTCGCGGCGCCGTTCTGTAACGGACTCGGTCACGACCGACCGGAACCGAAGCCGACGCTGGCCCTCCGCCCGAGGACGAAAGGCCAGATCGACGATGGTGCGCCGCCAGGGACTCGAACCCCGGACCCGCTGATTAAGAGTCAGCTGCTCTAACCAACTGAGCTAGCGGCGCGTCTGGCCGAGACTAGCAGCGGCCCGGAAGGCTCGCCCTCGAACGGGATCGAGTCGAGTCAGCCGATCCTCATGGCGCGAGCCATCGTGCCAGTGCCGTCGGTCACCGTCACGGTTCGCCGGTCCTCGCTCCACCGAGTGGCAAGCACGTGGCCGTCTCCCCCGCGCACCACGACGCGCCCGCCGGTGAGCGAGACGCGCAGCGGGGCGTACACGTGCACCGTGAACGAGGTCGTCACCGGTTGGCCGGCTGCGTCGAGGATGCGCGCGGTGACGTGGTGCACGCCGACGCCGAACGCGTGCGTGACGATGTAGGGCTTCAGGTCCGAACCCGAGAAGTCGTGGTAGCCGGTCACCGCACCGAAGCTCCAGTGCACCTTGCCGGTCGGGTTCTCCTTGATGTCGATGCTGCCCACCGGCAGCCCGTCGGCGGTCGTCGCCTCGGGCAGGTCAGGCGGGGAGTACGTCGCGATCATCCGTACCCGCGCCTTGCCGTCAGGCCCGGCGTCGGTGACGAACGGGCCGCCGACGACCTGCAGGCCGGGGTCGAGGGCCTGCAGGGGCTGGGTGCTGACCGGATCGAGCACCTGCGGAGTGGTCGCGAAGCCGACCGCCGACAGGTTGGCCTCCTGGCCCGCGACCACCAGGTCGCCGGTCAGCGCAGACGCCGAGTTGGTGAAGGTGTCCGACGGGTAGATCTCCGTGAACGGCGTTACGTACGCGGGGTAGAAGTAGCCGAGGTCGTCCTGCCCCTTCGACAGGGCGATGACCGTCGCGCCGGGGGCGGCGCGCTGCAACGCGTGGCGGATCTCCGGGAACGGCTCCCCCGGCATGGACACGTAGGCGAGATCGCCCACGCGCAGCGCGGTCACCCAGGTGCCGACGTCGAGGCCCGTCTGGTACGGCGGGACGTCGGCGCGGTCGACCGGGTACTGCCCGAGCACGTTCTCGATCTGTCGCTTCTGCGCGTCGGGCAGGTTGTTGGCACTCACGAGCGCAAGCAGCAGTGCGCCGGTGCCGGGGATCTGGATCATCCGCTGGGAGGCGGCAAGCCGGTTGCTCATGACCGGCTGCGCGCGAGCGAGCGCCGAGTCGACGAGGTCGAGGACGTTCGCGGCGAACACGTGGTCCTCGGGGATGTCGGTGGCCTGCACCGGCGTCTCCTCGCGGCCCAGCGTCGCCGGCCCGACGATCGCGACGCCGCCGAGCTGGCGTTGCAACGCCGCGTGCACCAGGCCGGGATAGTCGGTCGTCAGATGGCGGATCCGCTCGCCGTTGACGATGTCCGGGTGCGCCGGGACGGTCGCGTACGTCGCGATCGTCGCCCCCGTCTGCGGGCTGACCGCCTGCAGGACGGTCAGCAACGGGTCGTCGGCCCAGCCTGCGAAGGCGTCGTACTGGGACGCTGCGACGAGATCGAGCGAGGAGGCGTTCGCGGTCCCGAAACGCAGGTAGGCCGGCCGTGCCGCGGCCGCCGCCTCGACCAGCGCCTTCGTCTCGGCGGCGGTGACCGCCTTCAGGTACGCCGTGGGGACCGGTCCCCACAGCCCTTCCAGCGTCGGGGCCGAGTGGCTGTGGGTGGCCGAGACGATGATGTCGGCCGCGCTGATCGACGGGCCGTGACCGGCGGCGTCGATCTGCTTGGCGGCCTGCGTCCTCGCCGCCGTGATGCCGTACTCGGGCCCTTCCTGGTAGGCCGCGAACTCGGCCTGCGCGTCCACCAACGCGAACTCGACCGCGGTCGTGCCGTTGCTGATGTACATCGCCCGTGCCGACAGCCGCGGCCCGATGACGCTGCCCGGCTTGATCGGCGGGCTCACGCCGAACCCGCCGGAGTAGACCGTCACCTTCGGGTTGAGCCCCACCACGGCTGCCCCGACCTGGAACACCGGCGGCTGCGCCACGCCTGCCGACGCGCCGGCAGGCGTCCCCGCGAGCCATGTCCCCGCGACGGCCACCACCGACACAACCGACACACCCGACACAACCGACACAATCGACACCCGCATGACGAGAAGTTCGCCACCCGTCGAGCCCAACCTTGTTGGTCTTTCGAGGGGGTCTGAAAGACCAAGAACGTTGGGCTCGGCGCACGCTTTGGCGTTCTACGGCGAGACTCCGGGCGCCACGGTGGCCGAGCTCACCGACCGGCTGCGCCGCGCGGCCGAGCGCACGACGCCGCTGTCACTGCGCCTGACCGGGGTCGGCTCCTTCCCGGCCGATCCGGTCAAGGCGAAGGTGCTCTGGCTGGGGATCGACGGCGACCTGACCGAGCTGAGCCATCTCGCCGACCGGTGCTCGGCCGCCGGGCGCCGGTCAGGCCTGGACCTCGAGATCCGCAAGTACCGGCCTCACCTGACGATCGGGCGCCCCCGCCACGGCACGATCGACCTTCGCCCGACGCTCGAGGCCCTGCCGCCGTACGCCGGGCAGCCGTGGCGAGCGACCACGCTGCGACTGGTCCGCAGCCATCTCGGCCCGAAGGTGCGCCACGAGACGCTCGACGAGCTTCCGCTCGGGTGAGTCACCCGCTCAGATTCGGCTGATCGGGCTAGTCAGGGGTTTATTCGTCGAAGGACACAGCCAACAAACCTGACATTCGTGTCAGATGGGTAGCGACACGAGCGCCCGACGTCCTTACGCTGGATACCTCATGTTCTCTCCCCTCGGCCTCCTCGCGATTGGGCTGTCGTTTGCGACCGCCCTGTGCTACGCCGCGGGTTACGTGCTGCAGTACCACGAGGCCCATCAGGCGCCCGACCGACTGTTCCTGTCCTCCAAGAAGCTGATCCTCGAGCTCGTCCGGCACCGGATCTGGGTGTTCGGCGTCATCGTGATGTTCATCGGCAGCGGCCTGCAGGCGGCCGCGCTCGCCTGCGGCAGCCTCGCGGTCGTCGAGCCCATCCTGTGCACGGCGTTGCTGTTCGCGTTGCCGCTGTCCGCGGCGTGGCGCCGGGAGCGGCTGACCCGACGCGACTGGTACGGCGCGCTCGCGGTCTGCCTCGGCCTCGCCCTGCTGCTCGGCGTCGGCTCGCCCAGCGTCGGCAAGCCGTCGATGCCGCAGAGCGAGTGGTTCCTGGTCACCGCGGCGGCGTGGGCCGCCGCGCTGTTCTGCGTCTCGGCCGGCAAACGGACGACCGCGGCCGCCCCGCGAGCGGCGCTGATCGGCGCCGCGTCCGGCATCCTGTCCGGTCTGCAGGACGCCCTGACGCACTACACGCTGCACGAGATGTCGGTGCACGGCTACTTCTCCCAGACGCTGTCGTGGGAGATGTGGGTCCAGATCGTGGCCGGCTTCTACTCGATCGCGCTGATGCAGTCGGCGTACAAGGCCGGACCGCTCACCGCGGGCCTGCCCACGATCGCCGTCGGCGAGCCGGTCGTCGGCATGCTGATCGGCATCGTCGCCCTCAGCGAACACCTCAACGCCTCGACCGCCGCCCTCACCTTCGAGTGCATCGGCGGGCTGGTGATGGTCGCGGGGACCTGGGTGTTGTGCCGCTCGGAGCTGGTGCTCGGCCGCAACCACCCGGCACGCCTCGCCCACGAGGCGATGCTGTCGGCGCAGGAGGCGGTCCAGCAGCTCGAGGCGAAGCTCGCCCCGGTCAAGGACGCGGCAGAAGCCGCGCTGGGAGCGGCTCGCCGGCCGGTCTCGGCGAGAACCCGCTACGCGAGCCTGCAGGCGGTCATGGTCTTCCTGTTCTGGCGCAACCGCTGACCTGACCGCCGTCGACTCCTGGCGGCGCTGCGCCGTACGATTCGCTCCGTTGCTGACACGCGTGTCAGGGAAGGAGCCAGGTGACCGACGAAGTCAAGCCGTCCCGTCGACAGGTGGTGGGCGCGATCGGCGCCGCGCCGCTGCTCACCCTGGGTCCGACCATCCTGCGAGACGGCCGCCCGGCGAGGGCTGCCGACACGAACGCCGCCGACAAGGCGCCGGCGCGGAAGTTCCGGTTCTTCACCGAGCACGAGGGCGCGGTCATCAAGGCCGCTGCCGCGCGGCTCGTGCCCGGGCCCGACGACGACCCGATCGAGAAGCTCTACAACTCTCCGGGCGCGACGGAGGCGGGCGTCGTCTACTACATCGACACGATGCTGGCGGCGTTCAGCTTCAAGGTCCCGAAGATCTTCGCGGGAGGCCCGTGGAGCAACCGGCACCTCGGCGGGTACGGCGACCACGAGAACTACATGAAGCACTTCGTGTCGCCGGCCCCTCGCCAGGAGTGGGCGTGGCGCCGTCGCCTCCACCACCTCCAGAAGCAGTACCGCTCCGCGGTCAAGCAGCTCGACGCGGCTGCGGGCGGCGACTTCAGCAAGGCCAGCCAGTCGACCCAGGACCAGGTGCTCACCAAGCTCGGCGACGTACGCAACCTCATCTTCACCAACACGATCGAAGGCATGTACGCCGTGCCGGAGTACGGCGGCAACCGCGACACGGTGGGCTGGAAGAGCGTCTACTGGCCCGGCGACTCCCAGCGGCGTGGCTACACCGCGGCCGAGGTCGAGCACAGTGACGGCCCTGACGTCGTCGTCCTGACCCCGACGCTCGAGGCGGTCCTCGGCGACCTCGGCATCGTCAGTGCCGCCCGCCGCGTGCGGCGCCAGCGGATGCTCGGGGTCAACCGCGTCAACGTCGACAGCGCGGAGCAGCCCGATGCGTGAGCGCGCGATCGTGATCGGCAGCGGCGCAGGCGCCTCGGTCACGAGCATGGTGCTCGCCCACAACGGCTGGGACGTCGTGGTGTTCGAGAAGGGTCCCCGCTACATCGACGGGTGGGAGAAGCCCGGCCCGATCAAGACGGTGTTCTCCAACGACGAGCTGAAGTTCGACCGCAACTTCGACCAGCCGGACCCGATCTCGGAGCCACGCACGTTCCGCGCCAAGGCCGGCGGTGACGTGATCGTCGGCGTCGTGAACCCGCTCGCCTCGGTAGTGGGAGGCGGCACCACTCACTGGGACGCGAAGGTGCCGCGCTTCTGGGACGTGGACTTCTCGAAGAAGTCGATGCTCGGGCCGTTCCCGGGCGCCGACATCGAGGACTGGCCGTTCGACTACGACGAGATCGCGCCGTACTACCAGCGGATCGAACGGCTGATGGGCGCGCAGGGCGACCAGGACGCGATCCCGGACATCGTGCTTCGGCACGCCCCCGGCAAGCGCGGGTTCGTGATGCCGCCCGGACCGCAGCAGCTGTCGTCGACGACCGTTGCGAAAGGCTGCCGAGCGATCGGGCTGCACCCCTACCCGTTCCCGATGGCGATCAACTCGCGCCACCATCTGGGCCGTCCGGCGTGCAACGACTGCGGCCAGTGCAGCGACTACGGCTGCCCGATCGGCGCACGGATCGGCGCACTCGCGATCATGCAGCACGCTCACCAGACCGGCCACGTCGAGATCCACGCCGACACCATGGTCGACAAGGTGCTCCACGACGGGAAGCGCGCCAGCGGCGTGCGGTACGTCGACCGGCGCGGCAAGCGCCACAAGATGGACGCGAAGGTCGTCGTCATGTCGTGCTCCGCGATCGAGACGTCGCGGTTGGCCCTGCTGTCGAACCTGCCGAACCCGCACGACCGGATCGGCCGCGACATGATGTTCCACAACTTCATGGACGGCTTCGGCATCTTCACCGCCCAGCGGATGCACGCCTACCGCGGCCGTTCGATCACGATGTGCTGCGAGGACTTCGCGGATCCCGACTACGTCGGTGCCCGCGCGTTCGCGAAGCTCAACGGCATCCCGTACTTCCGGGGCGGGATCATGGAGATCGGCGGCAGCGAAGACGTCATCGGTGAGGGCACCGAGCTGCAGTTCGTCCTCGACGCGCTCGGCAGTGCCCCCGGCGTCAAGCCGTTCGGCAGCACCTTCAAGACGCTGATGCGCACCAGCCTGCTGCGGGACCGGCTGGCCGGCATCGACTTCATCGGCGAGGATCTGCCCTATCCGACCAACCGGGTGGACCTCGACCCGAAGGTGAAGGACTTCCGGGGCGTGCCGGTGCCCAGGCTGACCTACTCGCAGGGCAAGCACGAGCACATCGCGTCGCTGTTCTACATCCCGCTCATCACCGCGCTGCTCAAGGCCTCCGGCGCCGACGCGATCGGCGCCGCGTTGCCCGAGTCCGTCGTCAACAGCCTGACCGGCGCGAACATCCCGCACGGCGCTCACGTGATGGGTGGCATGCGGATGGGCAAGGACCCGCGTACGTCGGCCACCGACGGCACCGGCCGGGTCCACGGGATGGACAACGTGTTCGTCGCCGACGGCTCGGTGTTCCCGAGCAGCGGCGCGCAGAACCCGACCAACACGATCCTGGCCACCGCGCTGCGCAACGCGACCCTGAACTTCGGGCACGGCGCCGACCATCTCGGCGCCGACCACGGGGACGGCGCCTGATGCGCGGACTGCTGTTCGGAGTCAGTCCGGCTGCGACCGACCCCGTCCCTGACGACGCGCACCCGTACCTGAAGGCGCTGGCCAGCGTCCCGATGGACCTGCGCGAGCTGCCCGACCCGGCGCTGCCGGCCGACGACTGGGTGATCATCAAGACCAACCTGTGCGGGATCTGCGGGTCGGACGCCAAGCAGGTGTTCATGGACGGCGACGGGGACTCGTCCATGACCGCGCTGATCAGCTTCCCGCAGGTGCTCGGCCACGAGGTGATCGGCGAGCTCGTCGAGGCGGGCGCGACCTCCGGACGCCGGGTCGGCGAGCGCGTCGTCCTCAACCCGTGGCTGTCCTGCGGACCGCGCGGCATCTCCCCGATGTGCCCGTCGTGCGAGGTCGGCGACTTCAACCTCTGCCACCACTTCACCGAGGGACACCTCGCGCCGGGCATCCACACCGGCAACTCGAAGACCGCCAGCGGCGGGTTCGCCGAGCTGGTGCCGGCCCACACCTCGATGGCCATCCCCTGCCCCGACGAGGTGGCCGACGAGATTGCGGTACTCGCCGACCCGTTCTCCGTCGCGCTGCACTCGGTGCTGCGCAACCCGCCGCCGATCGGCGGACGAGTCCTGGTCTACGGAATCGGTGCGCTCGGACTGTCCACGCTGGCGGTCCTCGCCAAGCTGTACCCGACCGTCGAGGTCGGCGCCATCGTGCGCTGGCAGCACCAGGCCGATGCCGCCGAGCGGCACGGCGCGAAGGCGTTCTTCCACTCGCCGCAGGAGTCGCTGATCGAGGCCGTCGCAGACTGGAGCCAGGCCAAGCTGTACAAGCCGTGGCAGGGCCTGTCGATGGTCTTCCCGGGCGGCGTCGACGTCGTCTACGACACGGTGGCCGCGCCGGAGACCCTCGAGGTGTCGGTCCGCCTGCTGCGCGCCCGCGGCCGCATGGTGCTCACCGGGGTCAGCCAGGCGGGACGATTCGAGTGGAGCCCGTGGTACTTCAAGGAGCTCAACCTGATCGGCTCCAACGCCTTCGGGGTCGAGGAGGTCGACGGCGTGCGCAAGCACGCGATCTCCCACTACCTGGACTGGGCGGCGACCGGCGGCATCGACATCAGCGACATGCTCACCCACCGCTTCACCCTCGAACGGTGGCGCGACGCGTTCGGCGCGATCGCCCGGCAGGGCGAGACCGGCACGATCAAGGTGGCGTTCGACTACCGATGAGGGCCGCAGTGACCGAAGGTCCGGGTCGGCTGGCCGTCCAGGACGTCGTACGCCGCGACCCCGGTCCCGGCGAGGTGCTGGTCCGGATCGAGTACTGCGGCATCTGCGGGAGCGACCTGCACGGCGTGCTCGACGGCTGGGTGGCTCCGGGCACGGTCGAAGGTCACGAGTGGTCGGGCCGGGTCGTCGCGGTCGGCGCTGACGTCACCGAGTGGGCCGAAGGCGACCTGGTGGTCGGCGGCCCGCCGTGGTGCGGACAGTGCCAGTGGTGCAAGGCCGGGCGGCCTGCGCTCTGCGTGGCCGACCCGCTGCGCAACGCGACCGTCGGGCACACCGGCGGCTTCGCGGAGTACCACGTCAGCGCCGCGGGCGCGCTGCACCGCATCCCGGAGGGTCTCGACCTGCGGACCGCGGCCCTCGCCGAGCCCCTCGCGGTCGCCCTGCACGGAATCACCGCCGCGAAGCTCCCGGCGGAACTCGCCGGGCATCGCCTGCTGGTCAGCGGCGGCGGCCCGCTGGGACTGCTCGTCGTCGCCGCCCTGCGAGCCGCCGGCGCGGACGACGTCACCGTGTCCGAGCCATCGGATGCTCGGCGCCGGCAGGCGCTTGCGGCCGGCGCGACCAGCGCGGTCGCCCCCGAGGACCTTCCCAACGTCCCTGACCTGCCGATGGAGGCCCACCAGGACGGGTTCCACACGGTGATCGAGACGTCGGGCCGCGGTGACGCCGTCTCCAACTGCCTCGGCCTGCTCCGCCCGACCGGCACGCTGGTGCTGCTGGGCACCGGCGCGATGACGGTGCGCCTCGACGCGATCCGGATCCTGCTCAACGAGCTCGTCGTCACCGGCGCCTACTGCTACGACGAGGGCGGCATACCCGCCGCACTAGAGCTGCTCGCCTCGGGCAGACTTCCCATCAATGCCCTCGTCAGCCCCAACGACGTCGGGCTGGACGACCTGCTCGACACGATGACCCGGCTCCGCGCCGGCGAGATCCCGACGAAAGCACTGGTGCGACCGTGACCGAGACCAACGTGAGCCACCCTCGGTTCAACCACGTCGCGATGACCGTGCCGAGCGAGATGCTCGACGAGGCCGGACGCGCCGCGATCCTCGACTTCTACGGCGAGGTCTTCGGCTGGCAGGAGCTCCCCACCGAGACGATCGACCGCAAGCGGCTCGTGATGATGGCGTACGAGTTCGGGCAGTTCGTGTTCATCGAGGCCGACGAGCAGCCGATGAGCACCAACTCGACCGACCACTTCGGCATGTCGGTGTCGACACTGGCCGAGCTCGAGGACTTCTACGACAAGGCCAAGGCCTACAGCGAGCGCGACGAGCGAACCGTGCTCGAGGACAAGATGCTCGATGACTTCGGGATGCTCGAGCTGCACGCCTTCTACGTCCGGCACATTCTGCCGCTCAAGGTAGAGGTGCAGTACTTCAACTGGAAGCAGCAATGAGTCCCGCCAAGGCGGCCGCGGTCGGGGGCGCGCCGGCCCAGGAGCGCGAGCTGCGGGCGCAGGGGCGCAAGACCATGCAGCGCCTGCTCAACGCCGGCCGCACGGTCTTCGCCCAGCAGGGTTTCCACAGCGCCCGCGTCGACGACATCGTCAAGGCCGCGAAGACCTCGCACGGCACCTTCTACCTGTACTTCTCCAACAAGGAGGACCTGTTCAAGGCCCTCGCCATCGACACGATGTCGGAGATGGAGGCGCTCGGCGCCTCGCTCGGACCGGTCAGCTCCGACGAGGACGGCCGGGAGACCATCCGGGAGTGGGTCACGAAGTTCGTCGACCTCTATGCCGCGCACGGCAGCGTCATTCGCGCGTGGACCGAGTGGGAGCTCAACGACCGT
>DASZRO010000032.1 GCA_035550055.1 Mycobacteriales bacterium
CAACTCCTACTGGATCAAGATCCACGTGGTCGCCGCGATCACCGCCACGGGTGCGTTCCTCGTCTCCGGCGTGATCACGATGCTGTACCTGCTCAAGGAGCGCTACGAGCGTGGGCTTCCCCCGCTGCGGGTCGCGCTCGCGGCGCGGCTGCGCTCACCGATGAACCCGGCTCGGGTCAGCCTCGGCCCGGGTACGGCGGCGGCGGTGGAGATGGGCGCCGCGCGCGGCGGGCTGATGCGGGTGCTGCCGAGCGCGGCCGCTCTCGACCGCATGGCCTACCGGGTGATCACCTTCGCCTTCCCGGTGTGGACCTTCGCGATCATCGCCGGTGCGATCTGGGCCGAGCAGGCGTGGAGCCGCTACTGGGGCTGGGACCCCAAGGAGACCTGGTCGTTCATCACCTGGCTGGGCTACGCGGCGTACCTGCATGCGCGGGCGACCGCCGGATGGCGTGGGCGGCGTGCGGCGATGTTGTCCCTGATCGCGTTCGCCGCCCTGATGGTCGACTACTACGTGGTCAACACCGTGATCACGGGACTGCACTCCTACGCCGGGATCTCCTAGATCGGATTCCGGGACCGCTGCGGTGCGTCCTAGGCAGTCGGTGCGGGCTGCTCGTCGCCGGGTGAGCGGGGTGCGGGCGTCGGGCTCGCTGGCGCGCCGTCCTGGCGGAGCAGGTCACGGATCTCCGACTCGCGGAAGCGGCGGTGGCCGCCCGGCGTACGGATGCTGTTGATCCTGCCGGCAGCCGCCCAGCGGGTGACGGTTTTCGGGTCGACGCGGAAAAGGCTGGCGACCTCTCCAGGCGTCAACAGGCGGTCGCGTGCTTCCACTGCAGATCCCCTCCGCGGGCCGCAACCCGGTCGGGTGAACCAACCCGGTCGGTATTGCGGCGAGATGCGGCCCATTGTCCCATTTCCTGCCGGTTCTTGTCAGCGGACCTTGATCGACTAGCCCCGGCGAGTCGTGCCGGCCACCACGCGTACCCTCGGGCCCGTGACCGACCGAGCACCCGAACCGAGCGGCGCCAAAGCGGTCCTCGTCTACAACGCGCTGCGGCTCGCCCTGCTGGTCGCCTGCGGCGTGATCGGCTACTTCGCCGGACTGCGTGGGCTGGTCCTGGTCGCGGTCGCGTTCGTCGCCTCCGGCCTGATCAGCTGGTTCGCCCTGAAGAACCAGCGGATCAACATGGGCGTGGCGATCGAGCGGACCGTCGAGCGGAGCCGCGCCAGGGCCGCAGAGCGCACTGCTGCGGAGGATGAGTACGCCGACTCCGTGCATGGCCCCGACCCCACTGACACCTGATGCCGCGCGCCCAGTTGGACCGGCAGCCGCGCGAGGTGGCTCGGATGTTCGATGCGGTCGCCGACCACTACGACCGCATGAACGCGGTGATGACCGCGGGCCAGGAGCGCCGCTGGCGGCGGGTCGTCGCCGACGCGCTGGACCTGCGGCCCGGGGCCACCGTCCTGGACCTCGCGGCCGGGACCGGCGCGAGCTCCGCGGCCCTGCAGACCAACGGTGCGCGGGTCGTCGCGTGTGACTTCTCCGAAGGGATGCTCCGGGTCGGGCGCCGCCGCCATCCGGCCGTCCCGTTCGTGGCCGGCGACGCGCTTCGGCTGCCCTTCGCGGACGCCACCTTCGATGCGGTCACCGTGTCGTTCGGGCTGCGCAACTTCGCTGACGTCGACGCCGCGCTCGCCGAGCTCGCCCGGGTGACTGCGCCCGGCGGGCGGCTGGCGATCCTCGAGACCAGCGCTCCGCGGCACCGGGCCCTGCGGGCCGGCCACTCGCTCTACGTGCGGCGGGTCATGCCGCGCCTGGCCCGGCTCGTCGCCAGCGACCGGGAGGCCTACGACTACCTCGCCGAGTCCGTCGAGGACTGGACCGGACCGGTCGAGCTCGCCGGCCGCATAGCGGCCGCCGGCTGGGGCACGGTCCGGTGGCGGCAGCTGATGCTCGGCGCCGTCGCCCTCCATCGGGCCACCAGATCCGGTGGGGGCACCCGCGCGGAGCGGACGCCCTGACGCCTGGATAGGATCGGTCCGAGTGTGCATGTGAACGCTTTCACGAGCACCCTTCCGAGAGGCAGAGCAGCGCGTGACGCTCCCTGAGTACGACGCGGACGTCGTCATCGTCGGCGCCGGCCCCGGCGGATCGACCGCGGCGTACTGGCTGGCACAGGCGGGCCTGTCGGTCGTGGTCTGCGAGAAGGCGAAGGTCCCGCGCGAGAAGGTCTGTGGCGACGGGCTGACCCCGCGGGCGGTGAAACAGCTCACCGCGATGGGAATCGACACGTCGGCCGAGGCCGGCTGGCTGGCCAACAAGGGCCTTCGGATCATGGGTGGCGGCATGCGCCTGGAGATCCCGTGGCCCGATCTCGCGGCGTACCCGGGCCACGGCCTGGTCCGCCAGCGCCACGACTTCGACGACATCCTCGCCCGGACCGCGCAGAAGGCGGGTGCCCAGCTGCACGAGCTGACCACCGTCACCGAACCGGTCCGTGACGAGCGCACCGGCCGGGTCGAGGGCGTGCGTACCAAGGACGGCCGGACCTTCCGGGCGCCCGTGACCCTGGTGGCCGACGGCAACAGCACGCGGTTCTCCCTCGCGCTCGACCGGCAGCGGCGCGAAGACCGGCCGATGGGGGTCGCCTACCGCCGCTACTACAAGAGCCCGCGCAGCAACGACGACTGGCTGGAGTCGTGGCTGGAGCTCTGGGACGGCGAGCCGGGCAAGGACCGCCTGCTGCCGGGCTACGGCTGGATCTTCGGGATGGGCGACGGCACTTCCAACGTGGGCCTGGGCATCCTCAACACCTCGGACGCGTTCGGTCAGACCGACTATCGGCACCTGCTCGACCGGTGGGTCTCCGCGCTGCCCGAGGAGTGGGGGTTCACCCCGGACAACGCGACCGGTCCGATCCGCGGCGCGGCCCTGCCGATGGGGTTCAACCGCAAGCCGCACTACGCCGACGGCGCCCTGCTGGTGGGCGACGCGGGCGGCATGGTCAACCCGATGAACGGCGAGGGCATCGCCTACGCCATGGAGTCGGCGCGGATCGCCGCCGAGGTGGTCGCGCAGGCGCTGGCCGAGCCGGACCGGGCCCGTCGCGAGCGGGTGCTGCACAACTATCCGAAGGTGCTCGACGAGACCTACGGCGGTTACTACACCCTGGGTCGCTGGTTCGTCACCGCGATCGGCCATCCGTCGGTGATGAAGCTGTGCACCCGGCACGGTCTGCCGCATCCGACCCTGATGAAGTTCTGCCTGAAGCTGCTCGCGAACCTCACCGAGCCGCGCGGCGGCGACGCCATGGACCGCATCATCAACGGCCTCGCGCGGATCGCACCGGCCGCGTGAGGTGGTGCAAATCGTGACACCTAGACTCGTCGCCGTCTCCCGCCCCGCAGAGAGAGAAGGGAAGCGATGATCCCGATCCTCGTGCTGGCGATCATCGGCGCCGGCTTCGCCGTCTTCTCCATCATCGCCGGGTCGCTCGCCGGGCCGAAGCGCTTCAACAAGGCCAAGCTGGAGTCCTACGAGTGCGGTATCGAGCCCAGCCCGCAGGCGTTCCGGGGCCACCGGTTCCCGGTGAAGTACTACCTGACGGCGATGCTGTTCATCGTCTTCGACATCGAGATCATCTTCTTGTACCCGTGGGCCGTCGCCTTCAACTCGCTCGGCATGTTCGGCCTGATCGAGATGGTCCTGTTCATCGTCGCGGTCTTCGTCGTCTACGCCTACGTATGGCGTCGCGGCGGGCTCGAGTGGGACTGACGGGCAGGGGCTGACATGGGCATCGAGGAGAAGATCCCCGACGGCATCATCCTGACGACCGTCGCGAAGGTCCTGAACATCGCGCGCAAGAACTCGGTGTGGCCCGCGCAGTTCGGCCTGGCCTGCTGCGCGATCGAGATGATGGCGGTTGGCGGCCCTCGTTTCGACATCGCCCGCTTCGGGATGGAGCGCTTCTCTGCCTCTCCCCGGCAGGCCGACCTGATGATCGTCGCGGGCCGGGTCTCGCAGAAGATGGCGCCGGTCCTCCGCCAGATCTACGACCAGATGTCCGAGCCCAAGTGGGTCCTCGCGATGGGTGTCTGCGCGAGCAGCGGCGGCATGTTCAACAACTACGCGATCGTCCAGGGAGTCGACCACGTCGTGCCGGTCGACATGTACCTGCCCGGATGTCCGCCGCGGCCGGAGATGCTGCTCGACGCCATCCTCAAGCTGCACGACAAGATCCGCACCGGGCCGATCACCGGCAAGCTCGAGCCGACCCGGATCGACGACTCGCCGTACGAGAAGCCGATCGAGCGCGACACCCGCGCGTCGAAGGGTCTTCCGGTCGACGTCGAGATCGCGCCGTACGCCAACGCCGCCCCGTTGCCTGGACAGTCACGATGACCCGGCCCGGTGAGATCCGATGAGCGAACGGGACAACCGCCGCGACATCTTCGGCGCGACCGGCTCGGGCGACACCTCGGGCTTCGGCGGGCTGGCCGTCCGCGCGCCGCAGCTGCTGTCGAGCTCGAAGCCGTACGGCGGGTGGTTCGACGAAGCGACCGACGCTCTTCAGGCGGCGTATCCCGACTTCGACGGGGTCATCGAGCGCGTGGTGGTGCACCGCGGGGAGCTGACGCTGCACGTCAAGCGCGAGGCGATCGCCGAGGTGTGTAAGGTCCTGCGCGACGATCCGGCACTGCGCTTCGAGATGTGCGCGGGCGTGTCGGGGGTCGACTACCTCGACGATCCGACCGGTCGACGTCTGCACGCGGTCTATCACCTGTTGTCGATGACCTTCCGGCGGCGGCTGCGGCTCGAGGTCTCGGTCACCGCCGAGGATCCGCACATCCCGAGCGTTACGAGCGTCTATCCCACGGCGAACTGGCACGAGCGTGAGACCTGGGACTTCTTCGGGATCGTCTTCGACGGCCACCCGGCGTTGACCCGGATCGAGATGCCCGACGACTGGCCGGGTCACCCTCAGCGCAAGGACTATCCGCTCGGCGGCGTACCGGTCGAGTACAAGGGCGCGACGGTGCCACCTCCGGACGAGAGGAGGTTCTACGCGTAATGACTACCGAGTCCGAGACCTACACCAGCACGTACGAGTCGAGCGACCCGTACGGCGGCAACTCGCCGGAAGCGGAGGGCCGCGTCTTCACCGTCGGCGGCGGCGACTGGGACGAGATCGTCGACGCGATCGACCCGGACGTGAGCGAGCGCATCGTCGTCAACATGGGGCCCCAGCACCCGTCGACCCACGGCGTCCTGCGCCTGGTGCTCGAGCTCGAGGGCGAGACGGTGGCGCAGATCCGCCCGGTCATCGGCTACCTGCACACCGGCATCGAGAAGAACATGGAGTACCGCAACTGGACCCAGGCGGTCACCTTCATCACGCGATGCGACTACCTCTCGCCGCTGTTCAACGAGACGACGTACTGCCTGGGTGTCGAGCGGCTGCTCGACATCGAGGACCAGATCCCGGAGCGGGTCAAGGTCCTGCGCGTCCTCGTCCTCGAGCTGCAGCGGATCTCCTCTCACCTGGTCTGGCTCGCGACCGGCGGCATGGAGATCGGCGCGATCACGATGATGCTGCTCGGGTTCCGGGAGCGGGAGAAGATCCTGCAGATCCTGGAGATGATCACCGGGCTGCGGATGAACCACGCCTACGTGCGCCCGGGCGGGGTCGCCCAAGACCTGCCGGCGGGCGCGGTCGACGCGATCCGCGAGTTCATCCCCGACATGTACCGGCGCATCGACGAGTACGAAGACCTGCTCTCGGCGAACCCGATCTGGCTGGCGCGGCTGTCCGGCGTGGGCTACCTCGACACCTCCTCGTGCATGCAGCTCGGGGTGACCGGGCCGCTGCTGCGAGCGTCCGGCCTGGCCTGGGACCTCCGCAAGGAGATGCCCTACCTCGACTACGAGACCTACGACTTCAACGTCGTCACGGAGTCCGCGGGCGACTGCTACGCGCGCTACCTGGTGCGGATCAACGAGATGCGAGAGTCGCTCAAGATCATCGAGCAGGCGCTGGACCGGCTGCGCCCGGGCCCGACGATGGTCGAGGACAAGAAGATCGCGTGGCCGGCACAGCTTGCGCTCGGCTCCGACGGGCTGGGCAACTCCCTCGACCACATCCGCAACATCATGGGTACGTCGATGGAAGCGCTCATCCATCACTTCAAGCTGGTCACCGAAGGCTTCCGGGTGCCAGCCGGGCAGGCGTACGTGCCGATCGAGTCACCGCGCGGCGAGCTCGGCGCGCACGTGGTCTCCGACGGCGGAACGCGGCCGTTCCGCGTGCACCTGCGCGACCCAAGCTTCGTCAACCTGCAAGCGGTGCCGGCGGTGTCCGAGGGCGGCATGATCTCCGACGTCGTCGCGGCGGTCGCAAGCATCGACCCCGTCATGGGTGGAGTGGACAGATAGTGGCCTTGTCGGACGAGACGCGCGAGCTGGCGCGTGAGCTGATCGCGCGCTACCCCAAGCCGCGCTCGGCGCTGCTGCCGCTGCTGCACCTCGTACAGAGCGACGAGGGTTACGTCACTCCCGAGGGCATCGGGCTGTGCGCCGAGCTGCTCAACCTGACCAAGGCTGAGGTCGGCGCGGTGGCGACGTTCTACACGATGTACAAGCGCAAGCCGGTCGGCGACTACCACGTCGGCGTCTGCACCAACACGCTGTGCGCGGTGATGGGAGGCGACGCCATTTACTCGGCGCTCAAGGAGCACACCGGCATCACCGCGCAGAACGGCGTGACCGAAGACGGCAAGGTGTCCCTCGAGCACATCGAGTGCAACGCGGCCTGCGACTTCGCGCCCGTGATGATGGTGAACTGGGAGTTCTTCGACAACCAGACTCCCGAGTCGGCTCGCCAGATCGTCGACGACCTTCGCGCCGGCAAGCCCGTCGCTCCGACCCGCGGCGCCTCCCAGGTCGTGACCTGGAAAGAAGCCGAGAAGGTGCTCGCCGGCTTCAACGACGGCCGTGCCGACGAGGGCGTCGCTGCCGGTCCCGCGACGTTGGTCGGTCTCGAGCTCGCACGGGAAAAGGGAGAGACAGCCTGATGAAGCTGACTCCCGTCCTCTCGGACAACTGGGACAAGGACAAGCCCTGGACGCTCGCCGGCTACGGCGGCGACTACAAGGCGGCACGCAAGGCCCTGGCGATGGAGCCCGACGCGGTCATCAACCTCGTCAAGGAGTCCGGGCTGCGCGGGCGTGGCGGAGCGGGGTTCCCGACCGGCAACAAGTGGAGCTTCATCCCGCAGGGCGACGGCAAGCCGCACTATCTCGTCGTCAACGCCGACGAGTCCGAGCCGGGCACCTGCAAGGACATCCCGCTGATGCTCGCCAACCCGCACGTGCTCGTCGAAGGCGTGATCATCACGTGCTTCGCGATCCGTGCGAACAAGGCGTTCATCTACGTGCGGGGCGAGGTCCTGCACGTCGTACGCCGGTTGCAGGCCGCGGTCGCCGAGGCCAAGGCCGCCGGCCTGATCGGCGACAACATCTTCGACAGCGGATTCGACCTCGACGTCGTCGTGCACGCCGGCGCCGGGGCCTACATCTGCGGCGAGGAGACCGCCCTGCTCGACTCGCTGGAGGGCTACCGCGGCCAGCCGCGGCTGCGCCCGCCGTTCCCCGCCGTCGAAGGCCTGTACGCGTGCCCGACGGTCATCAACAACGTCGAGTCGATCTCGAGCGTGCCGCCGATCATCGAGCGCGGCGTCGAATGGTTCAGAAGCTTCGGCTCGGAGAAGTCGCCGGGCTTCACCCTCTACTCGCTGTCGGGGCACGTCACCAAGCCCGGTCAGTACGAGGCGCCGCTCGGCGTGACGCTGCGTGAGCTGCTCGACCTGGCCGGTGGCGTGCGTGAGGGTCACGAGCTGAAGTTCTGGACGCCGGGCGGCTCATCGACTCCGCTGCTGACGCAGGAGCATCTCGACTCGCCGCTGGACTACGAGGGGATGACAGAGGCCGGGTCGATGCTCGGCACGAAGGCGTTGCAGATCTTCGACGACACGACCTGCGTCGTACGCGCCGTGCTGCGGTGGACCGAGTTCTACGCCCACGAGTCGTGCGGCAAGTGCACGCCTTGTCGCGAGGGGACCTACTGGATGGTGCAGATCCTCGAGCGGCTCGAGGCCGGCAACGCCGACGCCAGCGACATCGACACGTTGCTCGACGCCTGCGACAACATCTTCGGCCGCTCGTTCTGTGCGCTCGGCGACGGCGCGGTGAGCCCGATCGTGTCGTCGGTGAAGTACTTCCGTGACGAGTACGTCGCGCACTGGGAGAACGGTGGCTGTCCGTTCGACCCGACCGCCGCCACCCTGTTCGCGTCGGCGGCCGCCCGATGAGCACCACCGACGAGGCCACCGTGGTCGAGACCGTCGCCGTCACGATCGACGGTGTCGAGGTTGCGGTCCCGAAGGGCACGCTGATCATCCGCGCCGCCGAGATGGTCGGCATCCAGGTGCCGCGGTTCTGCGACCACCCGTTGCTGGACCCGGTCGGCGCCTGCCGACAGTGCATCGTCGAGGTCGAGGGCGAGCGCAAGCCCGTCGCGTCCTGCACGGTTCCGGTGCGTGACGGGATGGTCATCAAGACCCAGCTGTCCTCGACCGTCGCGGAGAAGGCGCAGCGCGGCAACCTCGAGTTCCTGTTGCTCAACCATCCGTTGGACTGCCCGGTCTGCGACAAGGGCGGCGAGTGCCCGCTTCAGAACCAGGCACTGTCCAACGGCGCCGGCGAGAGCCGATTCAAGGACGAGAAGCGGACCTACGAGAAGCCGATCCCGATCTCCTCGCAGGTGCTGCTCGACCGTGAGCGCTGCGTGCTGTGTGCGCGCTGCACCCGCTTCTCCCAGCAGGTCGCGGGCGACCCGTTCATCGAGCTGTTCGAGCGCGGCGCGCTGGAGCAGGTCGCGATCTACGAAGACGAGCCGTTCGCGTCGTACTTCTCCGGCAACACCGTGCAGATCTGCCCGGTCGGCGCGCTGACCGGCGCGCAGTACCGGTTCCGGGCACGGCCGTTCGACCTGGTCTCGACCGCGACGGTCTGCGAGCACTGCGCGTCCGGGTGCCAGCAGCGCACCGACCACCGGCGCGGCAAGGTGCTGCGCCGTCTCGCCGGTGCAGACGCCGACGTCAACGAGGAGTGGAACTGCGACAAGGGTCGCTGGGCGTTCGCCTACGCCTCGGCGAAGGACCGCCTCACCACCCCGCTGGTGCGTGACGCTGACGGCTACCTGGTCGAGGCGTCGTGGACCGAGGCGCTCGCCCGGGCCGCCGAAGGTCTTGCGGCACACCGCGGCAAGATCGGCGTGCTGACCGGTGGCCGGCTCACCGTCGAAGACTCCTACGCCTACTCGAAGTTCGCGCGTACCGTCCTCGGCTCCAACGACATCGACTTCCGTGCCCGGCCGCACTCTGCGGAGGAGGCCGACTTCCTGGCCGCGCGTGTCGCCGGCCGCTACCTGGAGACGACGTACGCCGACCTCGAGTCGGCTCCCGCGGTGCTGATCGCCGGCCTCGAGGTCGAAGAAGAGTCGCCGATCGTGTTCCTGCGGCTGCGCAAGGCCGCCAACAAGCGCGGTCTTCAGGTGTTCGAGTGCGCGCCGTTCACCACCCCCGCGCTTCGCAAGCTCGCCGGCACGCTCGTGCCGACGGCGCCCGGTGCCGAGGCGGGCGCGCTCGGTGGGCTCGGCGCCGACGTCGCGGAGGCTCTCGGCAAACCGGGGTCGGTGATCCTGGTCGGCGAGCGGCTCGCGACGAGCGCCGGCGCCTTGAGCGCCGCGGCTGCGCTCGCTGACCGCACCGGAGCGAAGCTCGCCTGGGTGCCGCGCCGGGCCGGCGACCGTGGCGCGGTCGAGGCCGGCTGCTTGCCGAACCTGCTGCCGTTCGGCCGTCCGCTGAGTGACACCACGGCGCGTGAGCAGGTCTCCGCCGCCTGGGGTGTCGGCGTACCGATGGGCCCGGGCCGCGACGCCGACACGATCGTCGCTGCCGCCTCCGCGGGTGCTCTGGCACTGGTGGTCGCCGGCGTCGATCCGGACGACCTGCCCGATCCGAGCGCTGCGTTGCAGGCGATCGAGAACGCGCCGTTCGTGGTCAGCCTCGAGGTGCGCGAGTCGGCCGTGACCGATCGAGCCGACGTGGTGTTCCCGGTCTCGCCGGTCGTCGAGAAGCCAGGTCTGTTCCTCGACTGGGAAGGCCGGATGCGGCCGTTCGACGCGACGCTGGAGGCGACCGACGCCCTTCCCGACCTGCGGGTGCTGCACCGGCTTGCCGCCGCGATGGGCGTCGACCTCGGCACGCCCGACGCCGCGACGGTGCAGGCCGAGATCGCGGCGCTCGGCACCTGGACCGGCGAGCGGCCCCCCGCGCCGACCGCGGCGGCAGCCGCCGCGTCGGCCGGCAGCCCCGGACGCGCGGTGCTCGCTACCTGGCACCAGCTGCTCGACGACGGCCGGCTCCAGGACGGCGTCGCGACGCTGGCCGGGACCCGCCGTCCCGCGGTCGCCCGGCTGTCCGCGTCGACCGCCAGCGCCGCCGGCGTCGCCAACGGCGGTCAGGTCACGGTCAGCACTGACCGCGGGTCGATCACGCTGCCGGTTGCCATCACTGAGATGGTCGACGACGTGGTCTGGTTGCCGACGTACTCCGCCGGATCACATGTGCACGCCGCCCTCGGTGCGGTGTCCGGTGCGGTCGTCGGCGTGAAGGCGGCAGGCTCATGAAGACGTTCGACATCGCCCGGCCGGCAGAGGCCGCGAGCCAGCTCGGCGCGTTCGGCAACGACCCGTGGTGGCTGACGCTGCTCAAGTGCATCGTGGTCTTCGGGTTCCTCGTCGTGACGACGCTGCTGATGATCTGGGGCGAGCGCCGCATCATCGGGCGCATGCAGGCCCGACCGGGTCCGAACCGGGTGGGTCCATTCGGGATGATTCAGGGTCTGGCCGACGGCATCAAGCTCGCGCTGAAGGAAGACCTGATCCCGGCAATCGTCGACAAGCCGCTCTACATCCTGGCGCCGATCATCGCCAGCGTCCCGGCGTTCCTGTCCTTCGCGGTCATCCCGGTCGGACCTGAGGTCTCGATCTTCGGGCACCACACTCCGCTGCAGATCACGGACCTGCCGGTCGCGGTGCTGTTCTACCTCGCGATGGCATCGATCGGCGTCTACGGCATCGTGCTGGCCGGCTGGTCGAGCCAGTCGCCGTACCCGCTGCTCGGTGCGCTGCGCTCGGCGGCGCAGGTGATCTCCTACGAGGTCGCGATGGGCCTGTCGCTCGCGGCCGTGTTCCTCTATTCCGGCTCGCTGTCGACGTCTGACATCGTGGCCTCGCAACACAAGCTGTGGTACGCGCTGCCGCTGATCCCGTCGTTCCTGATGTACATGGTGTCGATGGTCGGCGAGACCAACCGCGCGCCGTTCGACCTGCCGGAGGCCGAAAGCGAGCTGGTCGCCGGCTTCCACACCGAGTACTCGTCGCTGAAGTTCGCGATGTTCTTCCTGGCTGAGTACATCAACGTCACGACGGTCTGCGCGATCGCGACGACGTTGTTCCTCGGCGGTTGGCGGGCGCCGTGGCCGCTCTCGCTCGTCGGCCACGACCAGCTCAACCACGGCTGGTGGCCGGTGCTGTGGTTCCTGGGCAAGCTCTCGCTGCTGCTGTTTGGGTTCATCTGGCTGCGCGGGACGTTGCCGCGGCTTCGCTACGACCAGTTCATGCGGCTGGGCTGGAAGGTGCTGATTCCGTTCAGCCTCGTGTGGATCATGGTCGTCGCGGCGTTCCGCGAGCTGACCAACGAGGGCAAGAGCCGGCTCACCACGCTGATGTACGTCGGCATCCCGATCGCCGTGATCGTGCTGGCGTGGTCGTTCATCACCGAAGCCAGGCTGAACCGCATGGCGAAGGAAGAGGCCGCGAACCGCGAGTCGGCCGAGCTCAGTCAGCGCGACAGCTATCCCATCCCTGTCCTCACGGGCACCGTGCCCCGGGGCTCCGCCGCCGTCGAGTCGAAGGAGGTGCTCGATGTCTGAGGAGATCGAGCCCCGTAGCGAGTCGAAGCCGCGGTCGAACCCGTTGAAGGATGCGGTCGCTCCGGTCGCGGGCTTCGGCGTGACGCTTTCGACGATGTTCAAGAAGACCGTCACCGAGCAGTACCCGGAGGACAAGCGGCCGACCGCGCCGCGCTACCACGGCCGGCACGTGCTCAACCGGCACGCGGACGGACTGGAGAAGTGCGTCGGCTGCGAGCTGTGTGCGTGGGCCTGCCCGGCGGACGCGATCTACGTCGAGGGTGCGGACAACACCGAACAGGCGCGGTTCTCTCCCGGTGAGCGTTACGGCGCGGTCTACCAGATCAACTACCTGCGGTGCATCTTCTGCGGGCTGTGCATCGAGGCGTGCCCGACGCGCGCCCTGACGATGAGCAACGAGTACGAGCTCGCCGACGACAGCCGTCAGGACCTGATCTTCACCAAGGACCAGCTGCTCACCCCGTTGCTGCCGGGCATGGAGGCGCCGCCGCACCCGATGCGGCTGGGCGAGGACGAGAAGGCCTACTACGTTCGCGCGGCGGAGCCGGCTGCCACGAAGGAGCACGACCAGTGAGCTCGATGCTGGTGAGTGCTGCCACGAGCGGCGCACCTGCGACGCTGCACGAGGCGTGGCTGTTCTGGATCCTCGCGCCCATCGCGACCGCTGCGGCGATCGGCCTGGTGCTGGCGCGAAGCGCGGTGCACGCCGCGATGATGCTCGCCGTCGTGATGCTGTCCCTCGCCGCCTTCTACACGGCGGAGAACGCCCCGTTCCTCGCCGTCGTACAGGTCGTGGTCTACACCGGCGCAGTCCTCATGCTGTTCTTGTTCGTCCTCATGCTCATCGGGGTCGACTCCACCGACTCGCTGCTCGAGACGTTGCGCGGGCAACGGCTCGCCGCCGGAGCCATCGGACTCGCCTTCGCGATCCTGCTGCTCGCCGCGATCGACGGTGCGGTCGGCACCTTCCACCCGAAGGGCGTGGTCGCCGCCGAAGCCGGCAAGGGCAACGTCACGGCCATCGCGCAGCTGCTGTTCAGCCGGTACGTGTTCGCTTTCGAGGCAACGAGCGCCCTGCTCATCACGGCGGGCCTCGGTGCCATGGTGCTCGCGCACCGCGAGGCCACGACGCCTCGGCTCTCCCAGCTGGAGCGGATGCAGCAGCGGGCGGCGCGCGGCGGCGCCGCGATCGCCCCGCTGCCGGGCCCGGGCATCTACGCCGACCACGACGCGATCGACACCCCGGCTCTGCTGCCGGACGGGACGATCGCGTCGTCGAGCGTCCCCGAGTATCTGCAGGTGTCGGCGGCGCAGCCTCGCCACGAAGACCCGGAACTGGGGGCGTAGGCGTGCACGTCTCCGACTACCTCTACCTGTCCGCGATCCTGTTCACGATCGGGGCGGTCGGCGTACTCGTGCGCCGCAACGCGATCGTCGTGTTCATGTGCGTCGAGCTGATGCTCAACGCGGTCAACCTCTCCCTCGTGACGTTCGCGCGGATGAACGGCAGCCTGGACGGGCAGATCATCGCGTTCTTCGTGATGGTGGTCGCCGCTGCGGAGGTCGTGGTCGGCCTGGCGATCATCATGTCCATCTTCCGGTCCCGGCGGTCCGCCTCCGTCGACGACGCGAACCTGCTGAAGTACTGAGGCCGGGAGACAATGTCGAACACTCTGCACGCGGTGTCCTACGCCAAGGCCACCGGCGTCTTTGACCTCACCTTCCTGCTCGTCGCGCTGCCGGCGGCGAGCTCCGCGGTGCTGCTACTGGGCGGCAAGCGAACCAACGCGTGGGGCCACCTGCTCGGTACGGCGGCGCCGATCGGCTCGTTCGTCATCGCGGTGATCGAGTTCTTCGCCCTCCTCGGCCGAGACGGCGGCCAGAACCGTCAGCTCGACCAGCACCTGTGGACCTGGGTCCCGGTCGCGGGGTTCCACGCCGACGTGAACTTCCTGTTCGATCCGTTGTCGATCGTGTTCGTGCTGCTGATCACCGGCGTCGGGTCGCTGATCCACATCTACTCGATCGGCTACATGGAGCACGACCCCGACCGGCGACGGTTCTTCGGCGAGCTCAACCTGTTCGTCGCGGCGATGCTGATCCTCGTTCTCGCCGACAACTACCTGCTGATGTACGTCGGCTGGGAGGGCGTCGGCCTCGCTTCGTACCTGTTGATCGGGTTCTGGTCACACAAGCCGAGTGCAGCGGTCGCGGCGAAGAAGGCGTTCCTGGTCAACCGGGTCGGCGACGTCGGTCTGTCGATCGCGATCATGCTGATGTTCACGACCTTCGGGACGTTCTCGTTCGCGGGGGTGTTCAACGCGGTCGGCGGACCCGGCGTGCACTCCGGCACGCTGACCGCGATCGGCCTGATGTTGCTGCTCGGCGCTTGCGGCAAGAGCGCGCAGGCTCCGCTGCAGTCGTGGCTCCTGGATGCTATGGAAGGTCCGACTCCGGTGTCGGCGTTGATCCACGCGGCGACGATGGTGACCGCCGGTGTCTACCTCGTCGCTCGATCGGGCGCGATCTACGACGTCGCACCGCACGCCCGCCTGGCCGTCGAGATCGTCGGCGGGACGACCCTGGTGATGGGCGCGATCATCGGCTGCGCCTACGACGACATCAAGAAGGTCCTCGCCGCCTCCACCATGAGCCAGATCGGCTACATGATGCTCGCCGTCGGCTTCGGTCCCGGTGTCTACGCCATCGGCATCATGCACCTGCTGACGCACGGCTTCTTCAAGGCGAACATGTTCCTCGGCGCCGGCTCGGTGATGCACGGCAACAACGACGAAGTGAACATGCGCCGGTACGGCGGGCTCCGCAAGGTCATGCCGGTGACCTTCGTGACGTTTGCGTTCGGCTACCTCGCGATCATCGGCATCATCCCGTTCTCGGGGTTCTTCTCGAAGGACAAGATCATCGAAGCCGCCCTGGACAAGGGCGGCTTCACCGGCGACTTCTTCGGCATCGTCGCGATTGCGGGCGCGGGACTGACCGCGTTCTACATGACGCGGCTGATGGCCATGACGTTCTTCGGCAACAAGCGCTGGCCGCGAGACGTCCATCCTCACGAGTCCCCGAAGATCATGCTCGTCCCGATGGGGATCCTCGCCGCGGGTTCGCTCGTCGTGGGTTTCCTGCTCGTCCTCGGCGGCTCACTGCAGCACTTCCTGACCCCGAGCGTCGGCAGCAGCGTCGAGGAAGGCGCGCACACGATCTCGCCGGTGGTGCTGAGCATCATCACGCTCGCCGTCGTACTCGGGGGCGTCGCGGCCGCCTGGTGGCTGGTCGCGCGCAAGCCGGTCCCGGCCGAGCCGCCGACGAAGGTGACGGTCGCCACGAAGGCGGCGCGCCGCTCGCTGTACGGCGACGCCATCAACGAGGGCCTGCTCATGCGGCCGGGTGCCTACCTGACCAGGGCGCTGGTGTACTTCGACAACCGAGGGGTCGACGGGGTGGTCAACGGCCTGGCAGCCATCGTGGGCGGATCGAGCGCCCGGCTGCGGAGGACCCAGACCGGGTTCGTCCGCTCCTACGCGCTGTCGATGCTGATCGGAGCGTTCGCCATCGGCGCGAGCCTCGTCCTGCTGAGGGTGGGGTGAAGCCGCGATGACTCCGCTGGTCAACCACGGCTTCCCGTGGGTGTCGGTCGTCGGCGCGATTCCGCTGGTCGGTGTCATCGGCATCCTCGCGCTGCCGAAAGCGCGTGAGCTCGAGGCCCGCGCGATCGCTCTCGCCGCCTCGATCATCACCTTTGCCGCATCGATCGCCATGGCGGTCGACTACAAGGTCCACGGCACGGCCTTCCAGTTCACGCAGGACTACAGCTGGATCAAGGCCTTCGGGGCGCATTACGCGGTCGGTGTCGACGGGATCGCGCTCGCGCTGATCCTGATGACGACGGCGCTGTCGCCGATCTGTGTGCTCGCGTCCTGGCACGACGCCGAGCGCGGCATGCTGCCGCTCGACGACGGCGACGTCGTCGAACGCGGCCACGGGCCAAAGCTGTTCTTCTCGCTGCTGCTCGCCACCGAGACCTTGGTGATCGGGGTTTTCGGCTCGCTGGACGTCTTCTTCTTCTACGTCCTGTTCGAGGCGATGCTCATCCCGATGTACTTCCTCATCGGTGCATTCGGTGGGGCGCGCCGGTC
>DASZRO010000033.1 GCA_035550055.1 Mycobacteriales bacterium
CGCCGCCGCATGCGCCGGCGAGGTCACCGTGATCTGCGTCCCCGCCGGGTTCACCGAGAAGTCCGTCACCGCCGTCGAAGAACCGAACAACACCTTCGAGGCACCCGTGAACCCGGACCCGGTGATCGTCACCACGGTGCCACCCGCCGTCGACCCACTCGACGGCGACACCGACGCCACCACTGGCGGCGCGACGGACACCGGGAGCGTGCCGCTGTAGAGGGCGTGCCCCCAGCCCGGCGACGGATCGTTACCGGTGTGTGTGGCGTTCCACGCGTTTCCCTCGCCGTAGATGCCGTCGTCCGACCACACGACCTCGCGCTTGCCGTCGGTCGCCGTCGACGCAGGCGCGATGGCGAAGCCTTCGAGGTTGTCATTGGGCAGCCCGGCCGGCCGGTTGTAGCTCGCCACGCGCACGAAGTTGCCGCTGGAGTCGATGCGCATCAGGCTGTCGACGACCCCGCAGTCGTTGTCGCAGTCGAGCCAGAGCCCCTGGTCGTCGGCGTTGAACTGCACGTCCGCGATCGCGCTCGTGCCGTCGATCCCGGTGTCGATGTCGGCGACCCGCTGGTAGGTCCCGTCCGAGTTCAACGCATAGGCATAGACGTGGCCGTTCTTCTCCAGCGCGAGGAAGAACAGCCCCGAACCGTGCAGCGGGTAGTCAGCCGGGTCGTAGAGCTTATCCAGGTGCTGGTCGCGGAAAGCATGGGCAACCAGGAACGAGTCGGGGACGTAGGTGACACCCTCGAAGCCGAGGTTGGCGTCGTCGCCGCTGGCCGCGATGACCGAAGGAACGAACTCGTCGGTCAGGTCCCACTGCTGCACGGGCGCAAGCGTGTCCCCCGCTGCCGACGGGTCGTACTCCAGCACCTCGTCCTTGGAGACGTTGCTGTTCGTGTTGTCGCGCTCCGAGGTGACGTACAGGTCGCCGTTGCCGCCGACCGTGATGCCCTCGGAGTCCGGCTGACTCGCGTTCGGGTCGGTCCCGGTGAACGTGATCGCCTTGCCGTTGGCCCAGTCGTTGTCCGTCGCGGGGACGAACGTGCCCGTGTCCGCGTCCTTGACCAGCTTCCAGATGTGGTTCTTGTTCTGGGCTCCCCACAAGACGCTGCCGTCGGCGCTGAACACGAGCGAGCTCATGTCGTTGCCGGTCGGGTCCTGGGCGGTGACGAACTCGCACTGGTCGTCAGCCGTGGTCACACCGTCGCTGGTCGGCCACGCTACGGCGTCAGGGACCGCGACACTGTTGCTGCCCGACGGCGCAGAGGGTGAGCAGGTGCCGGAAAGGCCGGTCGGCGGCTGCTGGTTGAAGTACTGCACCGCGTTCACCGGGTCCGAGCTGTCATCGCAGGACGAGGCGTTCGATGAGCCGAACGACGCAACCTTCACGCTGTACCACGCGGTGGTTGCGTCATTGGAGTTCGTGTTGACCGATCCGCCACCGTCGGGGCAACGGGCGAGCGCGTGATAGGTCTCGGTGCTGGACGGGCCGAGGTTGGCCGGGTCGAGGCTCTCGTCGTAGCCCGCCTGCCCCGCGGTGTAGGTCACCAAGTCCACCAGCGTCCCGTCCGGCAGGTAGATCTGTACGGCGTCGCCGCCACTGCCGAGGCCCTGACCGGACTGGAAGACGCCGTACCCGTGACCGGGGATGCTCGTGATCGCGGTCCCGGAAGCGTTGAACACCCGGCCCGAGAAGACGGTGGCGGACGCCGCTCCGTGACTGTCGGCCTGCTTCCAGCCAGTGATGTCGACCGGCTCGGTCCCCTTGTTGTAGAGCTCGACGAGGTCGCTCGCGGAGTTCGGTGCCGTGTTCAACGCCGTCAGCAACGCAGAAGGCAGCTTCGAGGTCAGCTCGGTGTTGTCGCTGTTGTCCGACGTCACCTCGTTGATGACGATGTTCGCCCAGTTCGGGTCGATGCCCGACCCGACGGTGATCGTGAACGACGCGTTCGCCGTCGCGGTCGCGCTGTCCGTGACGGTCACCACCACTGAGATGACGCCGGCTGCGGTCGGCGTGCCGGTGACGGCGCCGGTCGACGCATCGATGCTCAAGCCCGTCCCGGCAAGTGTCGGCGCACTCCACGTGTACGGCGCTGTGCCACCCGAGGCGCTGAGCCCGGTGAAGGAGAACGCCGCACCGACCGTGGCGGTCTGGTCGCTAGCACCTTGCACGGTGAGGCTCGCCGGCGCTCGCACTCCAGTCGGCGTCGAGGTGCCGGAGGTGGACGCCCCTGGTGAGCCGACCGCGCCGTTCGCGCTCGTCCACGAGCCTTCGGCGTCACCGACTGTCGCCGGCTCCGTCCAGCCTGTGGCAGTGGAGGTCGACGCGAGCTGCCCGTAGTCGACGTAGGCGGCCGACCCCTTACCGGCGAAGTACTTGTTTGCGTAGCCCAGCGAGTCGACCAGGACGCCTGTGGCGTTGAAGACGCCGATCGTGTCCGGACCGCTGTCGATCGTCGTCGGCAGGTCGTTGATCACCTCGACCGAGGACTTCAGGCCCCATTCGGTCCGGAAGTCCGCGGGCGTCAGGTCGGTGACCACCACCGATTGGCCCGGCTGAACCATCCCGAACCCGGACAGGCTCACCGACCCAGCGCTCGGAGTGGTCGTCGACTTGTTGACGCCGTAGGTCCATCCGGTGAAATCCTGCGCGGCGTACCCGACGTTGGTGAGCTCGACGTACTCGCCGTCGCCGCTGTCACCGGAGTACGCGCGTGTGCCGGACGCCAGACCGCCGTAGGCGAGCTCGGTGATCTGGATGTCGGCGCCGGCCGCCGCACCGGTCTCACCGGCTTCCCGGACCTGTGCTGCCGTTCGGATGCCGAGCGCGGAGGTGCCGGGCGATCCGACCGCGCCGTTGGCGCTGGTCCACGCACCGTCGGCGTCACCCACCGTGGACGGGTCCTGCCATCCGGTCGGGATGGTCGTCGACGCCGTCTGACCCGACAGCACCTCGGCCGAGACTCCCTTGCCGGAGAAGGCGCCCTTGGCGTAGCCGACCGAGTCCACCAGCGTGCCGCCGTTGTCGAACACCGCAACCGTGTCCGGACCGCTGTCGATCGTCGTCGGAAGGTCGTTGATCACCTTGACCGACACCTTCAGCCCCCACTCCGTCCGGAAGTCGGCCGGGGTGAGGTCGGTGATGATCACGGACTCGCCCGGCTGCACCGTCCCGAACCCGGACAGGCTCACGGACCCAGACGTGGGGGTCGTCGTCGACTTGTTGACGCCGTAGGTCCATCCGGTGAAGTCCTGCGCCGCGGTGCCGACGTTCGTCAGCTCGACGTACTCGCCGTCGCCGCTGTCACCGGGATAGGCGTGCGACCCCGAAGCCAGGCCCCCGTAGGCGATCTCGGTGATCTCGATGTCAGCGCCGCTTGCCGACGCGCGAGCGCTGACGACCGGGAGCAGCGGGCTGACACCCGCCACCATCGCGGTCACGAGCACGGCGTGACCGGCAAGACGAGAGATTGACTTGCAGCGCACTGGGACCACCCATCTGTTCCGAACCCCGGGAACGCCCGTCCAGCAAGGAAGGCAGGCGCAAGACTCACCGCCGCAGGTGTACGGGCAGCGAACGGAGTCGGCCGGTCACGGAAACGGCGACGAACAACTTCCGCGACGGGACTTCGTCATCGGCCGCGGCCTGCCGCGCGCCTCGGGGGGATGATGGATGAATGGACGCCCGCGTCGAGGTCAAGCAGATTCCCGAACGGCATCGGTTCGAGATCTTCATGGATGACGAGCGAGTGGGCCTGCTCATCTACCGCGACCAGGGGGTGGTCCGGTCCTTCGACCACACCGAGATCGACCCGGCCCACGAAAGGCGAGGGCTGGCAGCCACGCTGGTCCGCACTGCCCTCGACGCCGCGCGCGCGGAGGGGTTGCGCGTCGTACCCGCGTGTTCCTACGTCGCGGCGTTCATCGAGCGGAATCCGGAGTACGCCGACCTCGTCGCCGCTTGATCCACTCCGTCATCCGCCCCGGCGTGACCGGCTCGCCCACCATTCCCGCGGCCGCGTGACCCAGCGCTGCGGCGCACAGCACCCGCTCCGCGGCCGCGCCGGGATCACCCCACGGCAGGAAGGGCTTCGCGATCATCAGCGAGGCAATCCCGTGAGCTGCCGCCCATAGGTCCAGCGTGACCGGCAGCGAGTCGCCGGCTGGGAAGATGCCCGACGCCATGCACTCCTCGACGATGGCCTGAAAGTGCACGAACGCAGCTGACGCCAGCACCTCGTCGACGTACGGCGTGGGGCAGGGATCCATCGCCGCGATGCGGTAGTGCTCGGGGTGGCTGACCGCGAACCGCACGTAGGCGACGCCGGACGCGCGCAGCCGGTCCATGGGTCCGTCGGCGGTCGCCACCGCCTCGACGACAGCGGCGTCGAGCTCGGCGAACACGTCGACCACGACCGCCGAGACGAGCTCGGTCTTGTCGGAGAAGTGCAGATAGATCGACGGCGGCGTCACTCCCACCGCGTCCGCCACGGCTCGGATCGAGACGTCGTCTACCGAGGCCGCCTTGGCGAGCAGCTCCTTCGCGGCCGCGACGATCTCGGCGCGGAGCTGCTCGCCGCTGCCGCGCTGAGACCGCCGTCGTTTCGTCGGTGCCGTCATCCGACCGCCACAGGCTCGGCCTCGACGGCGGACGCTGTCGCCGGCTCGTCGGACAGACCGAACCGTTCGTGGAGTCGCGCGAGCGGCCGCGGCGCCCACCAGTTCCACTTGCCGGCCAGTCGCATGAACGCCGGAACCAGGGTGGACCGCACGATGGTGGCGTCCATCAGGACCGCGAGGGTCAGCCCGGTGCCGAACAGCATCATGAACGACACGTGGGAGCGTGAGATCGCGGCGAACACGATCGCCATCAGGACCGCGGCCGCTGTCACGATCCGCCCGGTCCGCCCCAGCCCGACCGCCACCGCATGTTCGTTGTCGGCGGACGTCCGAGCCGATCCCATCCACTCCTCGCGGATTCGCGAGAGCAGGAAGACCTCGTAGTCCATCGAGAGTCCGAAGGCGACGCAGAACATCAACGGCGGCATCGTCGAGGTGAGGTAGCCGGTCGCGGTGAGGTTCGGATACAGCCAGTGCAGGTGACCTTCCTGGAAGATCCAGACCATCGCACCGAACGTCGCCGTCAGCGACAGCGTGTTCAGGACCAGCGCCTTGACGGGCATCACGATGCTTCCAGTGAACAGGAACAGCAGCAGGAATGTTGCGAGGGCGATCAGCGCGATCACGTAGGGCAGCGGAGCGCTGATCGCGTGCAGGCTGTCTCGGTCCTCCGCGGTCTGGCCGCCGAACCAGACCGGGAACGGCGCGGGGACGGCCTCGGCGGCGGTCAGCGCCTGCTTGGCGGCCGCGGACTGGGGGTCGGCTGCCGTCGCGAGAACCAGGTACGACGAGCCGTCGGCGGACATCGCGGCCTTCCCGGGGCCGACGCGCTGGCCGTCGGCGTACTCCCCGGCGACCGATTCGACGCCGAGGACGCCGGGGACCTGCGAGAGCTGGTCGGCGTACCCGCCGATCTGAGACTGGCCCGAACCGACGTTCGGGATCACGACGTTGATGGTCGACGCCGAGTCCGCGGAGAAGTTCGCGTCGACGTCCTTGCCTACCTGGTACGCCGAGGCGCTCGACGGCAGAACCCGCTGGTCCGGGAAGCCGAACTTGACGTGCAGGAAGGGCAGGCCGACGAAGACGAGCAACGCGACGACGACGACACCGACCGGGATGGCACGCGCCATGACCCGCTGCGCGAACCGATACCAGAAGGTCTCTTCGATGGTCTTCGGAGTCGGCTCCGGACGATGGGTGACCCGGCGCAACCACGCCCGCACGTCGAGCGACTCGAGCCGACCGGCCAGCAGAGTGAGCACCGCGGGCAGGATCGCCAACGCCGCGACGGCGGCGAAGGCCACGACCGCGATGCCGGCGTACGCGAACGAGCGAAGGAAGTACAGCGGGAAGGCGAGCATCGCGGCGAGCGAGAGCCCGACCGTCAGCGCGGAGAACAGCACGGTCCGGCCGGCGGTCTGCATCGTGCGCCGTACCGCGTCGTCGGGAGCGGACCCGGCTCGTACCTCCTCGCGGTAGCGGCTGACGATGAACAGGCTGTAGTCGATCGCCAGCGCCAGCCCCATCGCGGTGGTCATGTTCAGCGCGTAGATCGACACGCTCGTGAACAGCGCCAGCAGTCGCAGGATCGCCATCGTCCCGACGATCGAGGCCAGACCGATCGCCACCGGAAGCAACGAGGCGATGAGGCTGCCGAAGACCCAGAACAACGCGAGCACCGTCAGCGGGACCGCGATCATCTCCGACTTCGTGAGGTCGGACTTCACGTCATGGTTGACCTCGTTGTAGACGATGTCGATGCCGCCGGCGGTCACGGTGACGCCGTCGTGCGTGCCGGTCAGGTGGCTCACGGCGGCCGCCGCCCGGTCGGGAGCGGTCGTGTCGTTGCCGATCACTCGCGCCACGACGAGGGCAGACTTGCCGTCCTTGCTCACCAGGCCGCGTGCCGCGGTCGCAGTTGCGGTCCAGTACGACGTGACGTTGTCGACGTACCGGTCGCGTTGCAGCGCCTGGACGGTCTGCACGCCGACGGCCCTGGTCGCCGGGGCGGCCACGCCGCCGGGACCGGTCAACTCGAGGATCAGGTTGGGATAGCCGGTGTGGAATCGGCTCGACAGCAGGTCTGAGGCCTTGGTCGAAGCCGAGCTCGGGTTGTCGAACCCGCCCGAGCCGAGGCGCGAGGCGACCGGCGCCCCGAAGACGACGGCGACGATCAGGATGACGCCGGCGATGCCGAGCACCCGCTTCGGTGCCGCGATCCCGCGATTCGCTAGAGCAGTGAGCATGCCGCGCCTCCCCAAGAGATAACGCCGCTAAGTTATCGACGATAAGTTACGGCGCGCAACCGGCCCAGCGAAAGTGTGACCAACGCCACCCCCTCCCCGAAGTAGCACACAAAGCGCCGCCCGGCGTACCGGTTTGCGGCGGTATGCCCGGTTCCGGGGCGCAGTTGTGTGCTACTTCGTACAGCGGCGGGGGGTCGGGAGGACGTACGGCGTACGGCGTACGGCGCGGCGCGGTCAGGTGCCGGCGCGGACCTGGGCCAGCCTCGCGTTGTCGATGACGATGGCGGCCGGGCCGTCCACCAGGCGAAGGGTGGACAGCGCGGTCTCGCCGAACGCGTTCTTCTGCGCGCTCGACAGCGCGATCAGCCCGACGACGTGGCCGCCGTGGCCCTTGAGCGGCATCGACAGGAAGGTCGCCATGCCGCGGTCGTCTTCTTCGCCGAGCAGCTCCTCGGGGTCGGCGAGGCGCAGCTCGAGCTCGCTGACCGACAGCGGTGCGCCGGACACCGCGTTGAGCGCGTCCACCGCACCGGCGAGCATGTCGGAGTACTGCGCCTGGGAGGTCTCCTGGGCGACCGCGACGTAGGCGGTCCGCTCCTCGAGCAGCAGCACCGAGGCGAGGTCGTAGTCGACGAACCGGCGCAGCACTTCGAGGACACCGGCGACGGTCTGCTCGAAGCCGGTGAGCGTGGCGGCCAGCGCGGTGACCTCCGCCGCGACCGAGGTCTCGAACAGCTTGCGGTCGAGCAGGTCGCACACCCGTGACATCACGTCGTCGTCGTCGAGCTCGACCGGGTCCGGTCGCAGGTTGCGCCGGCCGGCGGCGGCGTCGTTCGCCGCGTTGATGACCTCGCGAACGGCAACCACGAGCTGCGGTGCCTCGAAGTCCTTCGTGAAATACCGGTCGGCGCCGGTCTGCGCTCCCCAGTAGCGGTCACTCGCCGCGTCGAGCGAGGTCAGCAGGATCACCGGGATGTCCGCCGTCTGCCAGTCGTCCTTGAGCAGGCGCGCTGCGACGTACCCGGACACCCGCGGCATCTGCACGTCGAGTACGACGGCGTCGGGCATGTTCGCGAAGACCTGCTGCACTGCGGCGACGCCGTCTTCGGCGACCACGACGTCGAAGCCTTCCTTGCTCAGCACGGAGGTCAGGATTCGGCGCAGCGTGGGACTGTCGTCGGCGATCACCACGGTGGGCATGGCTCGGCTTCTCCTAACGCCCGACGAGACGGCGTACCGTCTCGACGAGCTGCGCCTGGTCGAACTGTGTCTTGAGCAGATACGCGCTGGCTCCCGCGTCGAGCCCGGCGCGCTGGTCTTCCTCGCTCACCCGGCTCGTCATGATCACCACCGGCACGTGCTCCCAGCCGCGCGTACGGCGAATGGTCCGCGTCAGCTGGTAACCGTCCATGCCCGGCATCTCGACATCGGTCAGGACGAGGTCGGTCGGGGTGTCACGCAGCCGAGCCGCGCCCTCACTGCCGTCGACCGCCGTGATGACCTCGTAGCCGGCGCTGTCGAGGATGGCCCGCTCGAGCTCGCGCACCCCGACGGAGTCCTCGACGATCAGCACCCGCGGGCGTGCTTGCGCGTCAGCGGCGGCGTCCGTCGTCGGCATCATCGCGGTGTACGCCGGGGCGGCCAGCGAGTCGCTGTCATCGCTGAGCTCACGCAGGTCGACCAGGCAGACGACACTGCCGTCGCCGTCGATGGTCGCCCCGCTGATGACCGGCAACCGGCCCAGGAACGCGCCGAGGTCCTTGACGACGAACTCGCGCTCGCCTTCCAGTCCGTCGACGGCCCACGCGACCTGTCGCTCGGCGTGACGAACCACGACCGCGGCGATCGCGTCACGATCCCCGGCGACCCCAAGGGCAGCACCGAGATCCAGCAACGGCAACGTCTCGCCGTGCCTGACGACGACCGGCTTTCCGGCGAGCTCGTGGACGATGGCGTTCTTCAGCGACAGCGACTCGACGACACCCGGCACCGGCAGCGCGAACCGCTCGTTGCCCACCCGCGCCATGAGACAGCGCAACACGCCGAGCGTCACCGGCAGGGTGAGCGAGAAGGTGGTGCCGGCGCCCGGATTGGTGTGGAGCTCGACGAGTCCGCCGAGCGCCTCCACGGCACTGCGTACGACGTCGAGCCCGACGCCACGACCGGAGGTCTCGGTGACCTCCTTCGCCGTCGAGAACGACGGCTGGAACAGCACGCTCATCAGCGCGGGACCGGTCAGCAACGAGTCGGGCAGCAGCACGCCGCGCTCGATGGCCGCCGCTCGCAACACGTCCTCGTCTATGCCCAGGCCGTCGTCGCTGACCTCGATGACCACGGTGCCGCCCGAGGCCCGCGCCGCAACAGTGACCGTCGCCTGCGCGGGCTTGCCCGCGGCGACGCGTTCGGCGGGTGGCTCGCAGCCGTGGTCGACCGCATTGACGACCAGGTGCTTCAGCGCGTCGGAGACCCCGTCGAGCACCTGCTTGTCCAGCTCGACGTCCTGGCCTTCCAGAACCAGCCGCACGTCCTTGCCGGTTGCGGCGGCCAGATCCCGGACGACGCGCGGAAGGCCGGCTACCACGCGGCGTACCGGCACCATCGCCAGGCCCATCGCCCCGTCGCGCACCTCCGCGAGGCGGCTGTGCGAGTCCTCGGCGAGCTCCCGCAGGTCGCGGGAGGCGGCGAGCAGCTGGTCGTCGACCGCGGTCAGCCGGGTCAGCGCAAGCGACGCCTCCTCGCCGACCGGCACCGGGTGCAGGGCTTCGCGCAGCGTGCGCAGCCACCTGGAGTTGTCCGTCGCGATCGCGTCGATGCCCGCACTCGCCCGCTCGAGCCGCCTCGCGTCGAGCTCGGCCTCGCCGATGACGTCGATCAGCTCGTAGACCTTGGCGGTGGTGACGCGCACCGAGTCGACACCGCGCCGGCGACTCTCCTCGACGCCTTCGTCGTCCTCCACCACGCCGGCGGTCCAACGCGGGACCTGCACCGGCTCCTCGCCGGCGAGCGCACGCTGCATCGCGGTGGCCAGCGCGGTCAGGTGGTCCTCGGGGACCGGCTCCTCGACGCCGGGCAGCGCTCCGGCGATGCCGTCGCAGGACGCCAGCAGGAGGTCGACCAGGTCCCGGCGTACCGAGAGCCGGCCGTCTCGAAGCGCGCCGAGCAGGTCCTCGGCGTTGTGGGCCACCGCCAGGACCTCCTGCAGCCCCATCATGCGGGCCGATCCCTTCACGGTGTGGGCGTCACGGAACAGGCTGGCGACCACCTGGCGGGGCGACGGATGCGCCTCCAACGCCAGCAGCCCAGCCTGGAGCGACGCGACGCGCTCCTCGACCTCGCCGCGGAACGTCGCGAGCAGCTCCGGGTCGTCAGCCCACCCGGCCATCCCGCCCCCTTTTACGCGACTTCATATCCTTATCTCTTCGGCGCGTGCTACTCCAGCCTGAACCTTCCGACCGTCTTGCGCAGAGATTCCATCAGGTCGCGCAACCGGGCGGCCGACGCGGCGTGGCTGCGGGTCGCGACGGTCGCTCCCTCGCTCGTGCCGGCCACCTCGCGCATCGCCTGCACCACCGCGTCGCTGGCGACCCGCTGCTGCTTGGTGACGTCCGTGATGCGCTCGGCCGCCTCAGCGGTGTCCTCGACCCGGTCGCTGATCACCGCCAGCGCGTCTTCGACCTCGACGTGGCGCTCGAGCCCGATCTCGACGGCGTCGATGCCTTCTCGGCTCACCAGCGCCGTCGCATCGACCTCGACTTCCAGCTCGGAGACGATGCGGGCGATGTCGGCGGTCGCCGCCCGGGCCTTCGCCGCCAGCCCGGCGATCTCCAGCGCGACCGTCGCGAAGCCATCGCCGTAGCCGCCGACCCGAGCAGCCTCGATCGAGGCGTTGACCGCGAGCATCGTGGTACGACGCGCCAGCTCGTCGATGAGCCGGGTCGTGGCGGCGATGCGGGTGACGCGCTCGTCGAGGCGTCCGGTGCGTACGCCGAGCTCCGCCACGCGGCCCCGGATCACCGCCATTGCCCCGCTCGCCTGATGCACGGCCTCGCGCCCGCGATCGACGTCGCGCCGGGCGTTGCCGGCGTAGCGGGCGACCAGCAACGCCGTGCTGGCAATGGTCGTCGCGGTCGTCGCGAGCTGCTCGATCGTGCTGGTGGTCTCGGCCACCGCGGACGCCTGCTGCTCGACGGTGCCGACGTGCAGCTCGGCGGTGTGAGCCACGTCAGCCGAGCTCACCGCGATCTGGTCGGCCATCACCGACATCTGACCCACCAGCCGCCGCAGCGACAGCACGGTGTCGGCGAACACGACGGCGAGCGCCGCGGTGCCTTGGTCGGCCGGGTTCTCGAGCGTGGGGATCCGCGACAGGTCGCCGGTGGCAACCGTCTTGAGCAGCTCGGACAGACGCGCGACGTCGTCGGTCAGCCCGGTCCGTTGCCGTACCGCCGTCGCCACCGCCTCGTGGGCCATCGCAGCCAGCCCGCCCGCGGCCCAACCGAACAACGGGCACGCGGGCAGGATGACGATGAGCTGACCGACGCTGGCTTCGTCGAGGGTGTGGGAGAACCCGGCGGCGGCGTAGATGCCGGCCGCCGCGAGTGCCCCGATTCCCAGTCCCGTGGTCGCGCCCAGGACCGCGCCGGTGACCACCACCAGCGGAAGGAAGAGCACCCAGGCGGGCCCGGCTATCCCGTCGGCGTTCGTGACCACGCCGGTGAGCGCGACGAGCAGCGCGGCCATCAGCACGGTCCCGAACACCCGCCGTTTGGCGAGGCTCATCTGCTCCGAGAGGCTCGGGTCGGTCACCAGGCCGCCGAGTGCAACCGAGGACAGCGCTGCCGCCAGCCCCCAGACGACCAGCGGCACCGAGTGCACGACGAGGGAGTCGGAGTCGACCCGCGCCGCGACCGCGGCGCACGCGGCGAGCAGGAGAAGCCCGCCGAGGGTCAGCTGCTGGGCCACGGACAGCACGCGGCGGCGGAACTGGTCCGGCGCGTAGTCGCGGTAGCCCGGCGGGACGAACGGCTCGTCTTCGGCCGGTTCGGCCACGACCGGTTCGATGCCGACCAGGTCGGCGAGCCGGCGTTCGACGTCGACGGGCAGCGCCGTCCGGATCGGCGTCACCATCAGGGTTCCTAGCGCCGGTCGGGCACTAGACCCCGACCTTGAACGCAGCGATCGACGCGCGTAGCTCAGCGGCGAGGTTGTTCAGCTCGGCGGCGGAGGTCGCGGCTTGCTTCGACCCGACGGCGTACTGGCGGGATACGTCGGCCACCTGCGTCATCGCCGACACGACCTGGTCGGAGGCAGAGCGCTGCTGCTGCGTCGCGATCGAAATCTCCTTCGCGGCCGTCGTGGTCTCGTCGACCATGCCGGAGATGCGCTCGAGGGCGTCCACGACCTCTCGCGCCAGCTCGGATCCGGTACGGACCTCCTTCGAGCCCTCTTCGCTGGCGATGATCGTCGCGTTGGTCTCCGCCTGGATCTCCGCGACGATCGAGGCGATCTGGCCGGTCGACTCCTGTGCCCGCTCGGCGAGCTTGCGCACCTCCGCCGCGACGACCGCGAAGCCGCGCCCGTGCTCGCCGGCCCGCGCCGCCTCGATTGCGGCGTTGAGTGCGAGCAGGTTGGTCTGGTCCGCGAGGTCGTTGATGACCTCGAGGATCCGCCCGATCTCCTGGCTCTTGCCGCCGAGGGACAGCGCACGCGCCGCGATGGAGTCGACGCGGGTGGCGATCGCATCCATCGCGTCGACGCTCGACTGGACCGCCTCACGGCCGCCGTCGGCGTGCCGCAGCGTCTCCGCGGCGTACCTCGCCACCGCCTCCGAGGTCTCGGCGATCTGTGCTGCTGTCGCCGCGAGCTCCTCGATGGTCGAGGTGGTCTGGGAGACCGCGGACGACTGCTGGGACGCCGACGCGGCGTGGTCCTCGGCGGTGGCGAGCAGCTCGCCTGCGGCAGCGCCGATCTGGTCGCCGCCGCTGCGGATCTGGGTGACCAGGGTCCGTAGGTTGGTCAACGTGTAGGAGAACGCGCCGGACAGCAGCTCCAGTGCTTCGTGATCCGCGGTGGCGGCGGCGTTCAGCTCGACGGTGAGGTCACCCTCGGCCGCCTTCGACAGCACCCGGGACAAGTCCCCGACCCGCAGCTGGAGCTCGTCGCGTTCGGCACGAGCCATCGCCCGCATCGCCCAGATCGACTGGGACAGCGCGCCGTTGAACCACGTCAACGCCGGGAACACCGGCAGCACCAGCACCAGCCAGGCGACCGTGGAGGTGTCGACGCTGTGCGCGATGACTGATGCCAGCACCAGGCTGCCGGAGGTCGCGACGCCGAGCAGCACGCTCTGCCACTGCCGCAGCGTGGTCGCCGCGAACAGCAGGGCCGGCAGGTACAAGATCCAGAACGGTCCTCGCAGACCACCGGTGATCGACACGACGCCGCTGACCGAGACGATCGTCGAGATCAGCATCAGCGCGCGGTAGGCGGTGATCCGCCGGCGTACATGGGCGCTGTTGCGCACCATGCTCGGCAACGCCGTCATGAACAGCGCGTTGAGGACGCCCAGACCCTCCCAGTAGTAGACCGCGCGCAGGTGCACGTGAATGCCCGCCGCAGGGTGGTCGTTCAGCACGATCGCCCCGACGACGGCGAGAACGATCCCGCCCCACGTCGAGCCAGCCGCGACCTGACTGAGCCGCTTGCTGTAGTCCACCGACTTCTGTCTCCCTCTCCGAGCTCGTGTTCAGGCGGTACGACGGCCGCGCGGCAGGCTCTCGCGCAGCCGCAGCACTGCCGCCACGTCGAGCACCGCGATCGGACCGTCCTCGCGTGGCACCTGGCCGCTGAGCAGCCCGGCGCCGGCAGGCGCGCTGACCGGCGGGAAAGCCGCGACGTCGCTGCCCAGCATCGTCGTCCCCTCCACGCCGTCGACCAGCATGCCCACCACGATCGATCCTTCGACCAGGACCAGCAGCCGGGCACTCGTCTCGAGCGGCGCCGGATCGGCGCCGAGCAGGCCTCTGATGTCGAGAACCGGCAGGATCCGGCCCCGCCAGTTCGCGACGCCGGCCAGCCACGGCGGCAGGCCCGGCACCCGGGTGATCCCAGGGGCGCGACCGACCTCGGCGACGCTCGACAACTCGACGGCGAACCGGCCGCCGCCGAGGCGCGCCACGATCGCGTCGGTCGCGGCGGCGACGTCGTCGTGCGCCGGCTCGTCGCCGACGGTGACCAGCGGTGTGTCGCTCACCAAAGGGACTTCGGCGCGTTCACCCGCTCGGTGAAGCGGGAAATGACGACAATCGGCAAGATGGCGGCGAGGAGCCCGCCGACCATGAAGGCGACTCCTGCGTGTACGACGCCCGGGGCGTTGCCGAGCATGCCCGGAACGACGACGTCACCCCCCTTGGACACGAACGGCTCGGTGACGAGCAGCCCGACGGCGATGAACCAACCGAGGAACGGCGACAGGGCCCCGAGGCGCCTTTCGGTGCCGAGCCCGCCGAGAAAGCCCACGACGAGGTTGCCGACCACCCCGACGACCGCCGAGAGGTAGCCGAACGAGCCGATCCGCTCGGGAACGAGGAACGTCCCCACCACCCCGGCGAGCGCGCCGAGCCCGAACAGCACCAGACAGGTCAGGGCGTGCAGCGCGTGCGCCGCTGGCGAGCGCTCGTTTCGGCCGTGCGGCACGCGACGAGCGTAGGAGGCCGCCGGCGGGCTAGCCCACCCCGGCCAGCATCTCGCCGTTGTGGTGATGCTGGCGGGCGCGGTCGAGCACCTCGGTGATCTCCCGCCCGATGAGCTCCTCGCGGTCGAGCAGCGCGTCGCGCAGCGCCTCGATGAGGAAGCGGTTTTCCTCGAGCTGGGACTTGATCGCCGCCTTCTGCTCTTGCAGCAGCTCTTCGACACGCTCCCGGCCCTGGGCGTCGCCGAGCACTCGGCCGACGATGTTGGTGTCGCTGAACGCGCTGCCCTGGATGGCGGCGAACGAGACCAGCGTGCCGGTCATGCCGCTCGCGCCTACCATCTGGGCAGCGACGTTCGTCGCGTAGAGGAGGTCCCCGGCCGGACCGGTCGACACGTCACCGAAGAACAGCTCCTCGGCGCACTGCCCGGCGAGCGCGACCTGGATCAGCGCGATCATCTCGCTGCGGGAGCGCGTGAAGACCTCGTGCTGGTCGCTGTGCGCGAGCAGTCCGAGCGCGTCCCGCCGCTTGATGATGGTGAGGATCTCGAGACGTCGCGACGGTGCGACGAGGTACGCCGCGGTCGCGTGACCAGCTTCGTGAGTGGCGATGAGCTGCTTCTCGTGCTCGGTGTAGCCGACCGGCTGGCCGAGGCCCACTTCGAGGGTGAGCCGCGCCGACTCGATGTCGCGCCAGGCCATCTCGCGCGAGCCGCGGCGGATGGCGTTGACCAGCGCCTCGTCCAGCAGCTGCTCGATCCGGACCGGCGTGTATCCCTGCGTGACGCTGGCGAGCGCGTCGCGCCGCTCGTCGCTGTCGAGGTCCTCGTCGTGCGCCTTGCGCGCCAGGAAGTGGTCGAACAGCGCCCGCCGGCCGGCCTGGTCGGGCAGGTCGAAGTGCAGGATGCGGTCGAACCGGCCCGGTCGCAGCAGCGCCGGGTCGAGGGAGTCGGCGCGGTTCGTCGCCGCGATCAGCAGGATGTTGGCGCGTGGCGGCGTCGGCGGAGAGATCTGCCGGTTTGCCGGCAGCAACAGGTTGAGCAGGTTGGCGGTGGCGTTCCACACCCGGGCCATGCCGATCGGTTCGTCGAAGGACTGCATCTGGACCAGCAGCTCGTTGACCACCCCGCCGGCACCGTCGCTGATGTAGCGGTTGGTGACCGGACCCGGCGTGCCGGTCGTCAGGTACGTCGACGGCAGCGCCGTCACCGAGCCGCACAGCCCGATCTGGGACTCCACCGCGGAGCGCGGCGTCATCGCCATCCCGTTGCGGACGCCGCCGATCGCGTCGATCTCCTCGATGAAGCCGATCGCGCCGCCCGTGGCCAGCGCGGTCTTGCGGAGCGCCTTGAAGTACGACCGGATCTTGCCCGCCGTCGCGCCGTAGAACATCGACTGGAACGACGTGCCCGAGACGTAGAGGAACGGCACGCCCGCTTCGGCGGCCATTGCCTTGGCGATGTGGGTCTTGCCGGTGCCGGGCGCCCCTTCGAACAGCAGCCCCCGGCGGGCCCGCCCGCCCATCTCGTCGGAAAAGGTGCGCGAGGACAGGAAGAGGTTCATCGAGCGGACGACCTCCTCCTTGACCGGCTGGATGCCGACCACGTCGGCGAGCCGGACGTCGATCTGCTCCGGCTGGAAGGTGGAGTGCGGCGACCGGCGGGACACCAGGAACATCGCCGCGTAGCCGACGATGAGAACGACGAAGAACGCGACCGGAGCGACGACCAGCCAGTCGACGTGGCGCGGCCGGAAGAAGTCGATCGGCCGTCCGGCGCCGATCCGCCACCACAACAGGGCGGCGGGGACACCGACCCACACGGCCAGTCGCCACAGCCGGCGGCGACGCAGCGCCTCCCGGTCGCGGCCGACATCGGCTCGTCCGACCGGGACCACGCCCTCGGTCTGGAACAGCGGGGACGCCTCGCTGGGTGACATCAGACTCTCCTCGAAGGCCCCCGTGCGAGAAGATGTCTCCCGCGCCGGGTTGACCAAACCGGAGCAGCGCGCCTTCGACCGTTCGGCGTAGTCGCCGCCGCGATCGGCTCAGCCGATACCGGTGAACAGGTCGGTCTCGAGCTCGCCGGGGGCCGGCCGCGGACCCGCGACGAGCGTGTAGTGCTCGATGCCGAACGCCCCTTGGCCGATGTCGTTCGACAACGCGAAGAAGTGGCCGTCGACCGAGATCTGTGTCGGGTAGGCCCGCATCGCCGCGATCTTGGCGGGCAGGTGCTCGCGGGCGTCGATCACGGTGGTGACCTCGTCGTCGGGCACACCCATGTTCATCTCGTCCGGCGAGCTCACCCCGAACGGTGCCTGCTCGCCGAGCGCGACCAGCGCGTCGTACGCCTTGACGAGCAGCGAGCGCGGGAGCGCGGTCTGGTAGAGCTTCTTCGGCGCCCACGGCGGGCCCGCGTCCGGGAAGCGCTGCGCGTCACCGGCTGCCTCGAATGCACCGACGGCGACGCGGTGGGCCTGGATGTGGTCGGGGTGGCCGTAGCCGCCGTTCGCGTCGTAGGAGATGACGACGTGCGGGCGGACCTCCCTGATGACCTTCACCAGCTCGCCGACGGCTTCTTCGAGGTCGGCGCGCCAGAAGGAGTCCGGGTTGTCCATCGTCGGCGTACCGGCCATGCCGGAGTCGCGCCACCGGCCGGCCCCGCCGAGAAACCGGTAGTCGGTCACACCCAGGGCCGACATCGCGGCGGACAGCTCGCCGATCCGGTGCTCACCGAGGCCGCCGTCGCGGTCACTGGCCAGGTGGGCGAGCTCGGGCACGAGGATCTCGCCCTCCTCGCCGAGCGTGCACGTGACGAGGGTGACGCCGTCGCCGGCGGCGGCGTACTTCGCCATCGTCGCGCCGGTCCCGATGGTCTCGTCATCCGGGTGCGCGTGCACCAGCAGCATGCGGCGCGCGGGAGGGTTGATCGGCACGCTGGCAGGCTATGCCGCACAGAGAGGCCATCTTCGGCGAGGAGGACAGCCATGGCGGAGCTGCTGGACGACGAATCCCTCAACAAGGCACTCGACGGCTTGCCGAGCTGGCATGGTGACCGGTCCGCGATCCAGCGAACGGTCACCGTCAACCCCGTGGAGCAGCCGGCGCTTCTGGAGGAGATGGAGCGCATCGCGAGAGAGATGGATCACGACCCGGAGCTGGACATCGCCGGCGAGGACGTGACGATCGTCATGTCGACGCACTCCGCGGGCGGAGTCACCGCGCTCGACATCGAGTACGCGCACCGGGTGGACGACCTGGTCGCCCAGTCCGGCTGACCGCCACCGTCCGTCGCGCTTCAGCCGGACCGACCCGTCGTACCGGGCGGTTACCGTCCGTGAGATGTACGAGACGCCGGAAGAGATCGCCACGTTGCAGCGGGTGCTCGATGACAGCGCGGCGTCGGGTGGCGCCCACCTCAGCGACATCATCAGCGCCGAGCGGCGGCTCAGCGCCGACGAGCTGTGCCAGCGGCTGACCGGCATGCGCCTGCTGACCGTCGCCACCGTCACCGCGGACGGCCGGCCCCTTGCGGGCGCCGTCGACGGCTACCTGATCCACGGCAGCTGGTACTTCAGCTCCGGCCGCGACTCGCTGCGGATGCGCCACCTGCGTGCTCGGCCCGCCGTCACGGCGGTGCACCTGCCGGGTGAGTCGCTCCAGGTGAGCGTGCACGGCCGGGCGGAGCTGTTCGAGTTCTCGGATTCCCAATACGGTGCGATGTTGCGGCAAGCCATGCTCGACCACTACCTGCCGCTTCAGGGTCCGGCGTTCGAGGAGTGGCTGGACACCTCCGACGACGCCATTGGGGCCCGCATCGTGGCCAGCAGGATGTTCACCTTTCACCTCGACGACTAGCCGCGAGCTTCAGAAACATATATGTTTCTGAAGATGTCCCGCACGCGCCACCGCACGGCGATTGCGGCTGCCGTGCTGACGGTCACTCTGACGGCCACTTTGGTCACCCCGGCAGTGGCACGGGCCCAGGCCGGCCGCGGCGCCGCCGACCGGGCAGCAGGGCAGATCGTGAGCGCCTCGCGCGTCACCGACTACCTCCTGCCGGGCGTGCCGTTCGCGGCGGCGGCGTGGCGCATCACCTACCGGTCGACGTCCGCGACGGGGACCGCGATCGTCGACTCGGGCACCGTCCTGGTCCCGACGACTCCCTACGCCGGGCAGCGGCCGCTCGTCGGGTTCGCGCCCGGCAGCCAGGGTCTGGCCGACAAGTGCGCCGCGTCCGCCGCACTCCAGTCCGGAACCGAGTACGAGGCCGCCAACATCGCACAGCTGCTGTCCCACGGGTGGGCGGTCGCGGTGCCGGACTACCCGGGCCTCGGCACGCCCGGTGACCACACCTACGCCATTGGCAGAGCCCTCGGGCCGTCGCTGCTCGACGTCATGCGCGCGGCCCGCAACCTCGCGCCGGCCGGTATCCCGGCGCACGGCCCGGCCGGGATCATGGGCTACTCGGAGGGCGGGGGCGCGGCGGGCTGGGCGGTGCAGCTTCAGCCGTCGTACGCACCCGACCTTCCCCTCGTCGGCGGCGCGGTCGGTGGCGTGATCGCGAACCTGCAACGGATCGCCCACTCGCTCGACGGCGGACCGTTCTCCTTCCTGATCCCGTACACCGCGATCGGGATGCAGGCGGCGTACCCGTCGCTTCACTTGCGGCGGTATCTGACCGCTCAGGGACGCACCGACGTCCGCAAGCTCGAAGGGTCATGCCTCGAAGACGCGTCGCTGGACTATTTGCCGTTCACCAAGTCCCGGTCGATCACCACGCGCAACCTGTTCACGCTCCCCGCGATCGAGCGGATCATGCGGCTGAACCACCTCGGCGGCTCCGCGCCGGCGGCGCCGATCCTGTTGCAACAGAGCCCGGCCGACGAGGTGCTGCCGTACCCGCAGGCGGTCGAGCTCTACCACCGCTGGTGTGCGCGTGGCGCCCGTGTCGAGTTCCGCGCCATCGCGGCGCCGGACCACATCACCGGTGGCTTCGTGTCGGATCCGGCCGCGGTCACCTGGCTCGCCGACCGGTTCGCCGGGCGACCGCTGGGTGCCGAATGTGCCGGTGTCGGTCTGACGCCATGATGTCCCCACGCCGACCCGAGGAGCTCCGATGAACCCGCACCCCGCCTTCGACGGAAAGCACGTCGTGGTGACCGGGGCAGCGAGCGGCATCGGCCGAGCGGTCGCGCTGGCGGCCGCCGACCGGGGTGCGATCGTGCATCTCGCCGATCGCAACGCGACCCTGCTCGAGGACGCGGCCGCCGCCGTCACCGCGGCGGGTGGGCGCGTCGGAGCGGTACGCGCTTTCGACATCCGCAGCATCGACGAGGTGCGCGGCTTCGCGGAGGCGGTGCACGCGCAAGCCACCGCGGCGGACATCGTGATGAACGTCGCCGGCATCGCGATCTGGGGAACCGTCGACCGGATGCGTCACGACCAGTGGCAGGCCGTGATCGACGTCAACCTGATGGGCCCGATCCAGGTGATCGAGTCGTTTCTGCCCAAGATGATCGAAGCCGGCCGCGGCGGTCATCTGGTCAACGTGGCGTCGGCCGCGGGTCTGATCGGTCTGCCCTGGCACGGCGCGTACAGCGCAAGCAAGTTCGGCCTGCGAGGACTCTCGGAGGTGCTGCGCTACGACCTGCGCCGACACAAGATCGCGGTGAGCGTCGTGTGTCCTGGCGGCGTGGACACCCCCCTCACGTCGACGATCGAGGTCGCCGGGGTGGACACGTCGAGCAAGCGCTTCCAGAAGATGCAGGCGCGGTTCCGCAAGCGCGCGGTCACCCCTGAGCAGGCGGCGCAGGCGATCATCCGCGGCGTGATCGCGAAGCGCTTCCTGGTCTACACCAGTGGTGACATCCGGCTGCTCTACCTGGTGAAGCGCACCGCGCCGCACCTGTACAACGTCATCATGCGGGTCGCCAACGCGGGCATGTACCGCGCGATGAAGACCGACTCGTGACCGCGCCCCGGATCACTCCCGGCACCCGGGAGGAGATCGGCGTCGCCAACTGGACGATGATCGCCGCGGGAGCGAAGGCGGCTCGGGTCAACGGCCTGCCGAACCTCTTCACGACGATGGCGCGTCACCAGTCGCTGTTTCGCGGATGGCTGTTCTTCGCCGGCCGGATGATGCCGCGGGGCAAGCTCCCCCGCCGCGACACCGAGCTGGTCATCCTGCGCACCGCGTGGAACAACAACTGTGAGTACGAGCTGCATCACCATCAGCGGCTCGGTCGGCGAGCCGGCCTGTCGACCGCGGACATCGACCGGGCGACGAGCGAGGCGCTGGACGGCTGGCCACCCCGCGAACGGGCGCTGCTGTCCGCGGCGGACGAGCTGCACGCCACCCGCAACCTGCAGGACGCGACATGGGACGAGCTGCAGCGCCACCTGTCACAGCGAGATGCGATCGAGTTCCTGCTGCTCGTGGGCCACTACGGAATGCTCGCGACGTTCATCAACACGCTGCGGATCGCGAACGACGACTGAGGCTGAGCGCCGTCAGCGCGCCAGCTCGCCGGCGTTGACGAGCAAGGACTGCCCGGTGATGCTGCGGGCGCGGTCAGACAGGAAGAAGCCCACCGCCTCCGCCACGTCGCGGTCGGTCGCCATCTCGCCCAACGCGAACTTCGCGTCGAGGTCCGCGCGGATCTCGTCCTTCGACCGGCCTTGGACGCCCGACTGCCAGTCGACGTACATGCCGACGTTGGGACCCCACATCCAGCTCGGTACGACGGTGTTCACCCGGATCTTGTGGGCACCGAGCTCGGGCGCGAGGCCGTACATCATCGACACCGCCGCGCCCTTCGACGAACCGTAGGCGAGCTGCTGCACGTCACGTGCCGGGAAGACCCACTGCTGCGACCCGATGAACACCACCGAGCCCCCCTGTCGTTTGAGCAGCGGGAACGCGGCTCGGACCGTCGCCGCGGTCGCGAACACGTTGACCTCGAAGGTGTCCCGCCACTGCTTGTCGCTGGTCGCCTCGATCCCGCCCATGCCGGCGTCGTAGCTGGCGCAGATCACAAGGCCGTCCAGCTTGCCGAACCGATCGTCGACGGCGGCCATCAGCTGCGCGAGCTGCTCCGGGTCGGTGATGTCGGTGGCGCAGTGCCCGACGCGTTCGCCGGTCGGGTCGAGCTCCGCCGCCGCGGCCCGAAGGTTGTCCTCACGTCGCGCCGCGAGGAACACACTCGCCCCGTCGCGGTGAGCGACCCGTGCGATCTCCCTGCCCAGGCCTGGGCCGACCCCGATGACGAGGATCGACTTGCCCCCGAGCATCACGCCGACGGGATCTTCGCGGCAATCAGCTTGGCGAGGGCCTTGCGGGCGATCGTCTGCGCGCTGGACAGGTCGTAGGGCTGCTCGATGCTCGTGAACGACAGCTCGACCCCGGAGTTCTGGTTGCGGATGAACACGAAGTCGATGTAGACGGTCGCGGTCTGACCCTCGATCTGGAACGGCACCGTGAACGTGAACGCGTCGGTCTCGTCGCCGAGCGACGGGAACGCGAGGTGCGTCGTCTTGGGTGTGCCGATCTTGGCCGATCTCGTGCTCGGGTCCTTCGCCAGGCTCTGCTTGAGGAACGGGCCCATCACGGTGTCCAGGCAGCCGGGCAGCTTCGCCGAGCTCAGGACGCCGAACTCGGTGTCGGCCTTCGCGGTCGTCCCGACGTCGACCGTCTCGGACACGTCGGCGCCGGTGTTGCCCGGCGGCGCGAAGTCCGGCGAGTCCACCTCGACGCCGTCGGGGCCGGGTGCACCGAACGTGCTCGGCGAGACGTGCAGGCACGCGGCGAGCTGGGCGTCCTGCTTTGCGTTGTCCGAGTTGTCCGACGGGCTGCTGGTCCAGCCGGCCGGGAAGTCACTGGTCGTCAGCAACGCGCGCTCGGCGGCCGCGCGCGACGCCGGCTTGTCGAACGCCGCACTCGTGGCCGATGCCGGCGTACTCGACTGCGGAGCGGTCGACGAGCTCGCGGACCCCGACCCGCCCGAACTGCTCCCCCCACAGGCAGCGACGGCAAACGACGACGCGATGGCACACGCAATGAATCCGATCCGAGTCATCCGCGAACCCTATCGAGCGATGGTGCCGGCGTCCCGGGACGTCGCGATCGAACTTTTCCTGACGCCGCGGCGAACGACGCACGTCCCCGCATCACACGTCGGTCGCGCGACACCGCGGGATACTCGCGCCATGCCCGGGCGGCCGTTGCGCGTGCGGCCGCTCGCGATCGGACTTGCGCCTTTCGCCGCGCTGGCTCTCGTCCGGCTCAGTGTGTTCGCCGAAGGCGACACGTTCTGGGGCGTGCGGACCGGTCAGCAGATCCTCGCGACGCACAGCGTCCACCTGCGAGACGACCTGTCGTGGACCCGATTCGGGGTGGCCTGGCATCCGAATGAGTGGGGGTACGACGTAGCGCTGTGGGTCGCCTACCGGCTCGGCGGCATCGCCGGGCTGCAGGTGTTCCTCGGCATCACCATCGTGGCGCTCGGTGTCGTGGTCGTCGTTGCGGCACACGCGTTTCGGGTGCGGCTGCGGGACGGGTACTGGGTGAGCCTGTTTCTCGGCCCGCTCCTGCTGGGCTGGTTGTCGGCCCGGGCTCAGACGGTGTCCTACAGCTTCCAGCTGCTGGAGCTCCTGCTGATCGCCCGGCTGTTCACCGCGCGCGGTCTGGATGTCTGGCGTTGGGGCGTGGCACTGCTCGTCCTGCAGGCGGTGTGGCTGAACATCCACGAGGCCGCAGCCAGCGGGATCGTGGTCGCCGCCGGGTGTGCCGTCGTACGCGGTGTCAGCTTGTTGCGGCGGCGGGAGCTGGACGTCCCCTCAGCGCTCCGGCTGGCGGCGGCGCCGGGCCTCGTGCTGGTCGGCAGTCTGTGCGGGCCGTTCGGCTGGTCGGTCTTCGCCGACAGCGAGCGGACGCGCGCCGCCTCGGCCGGCGTCATCGTCGAGTGGGACTCCGTGCTGCACGCCCCGGCAACCGTGCTTGCCGAGCTCGGCGTAGGTGTCCTGCTCGTCGCCTTGATGGTGGCGGTGTGGCGACGTGAACGCGGTAGCGATCTCGAAGCGCTCAGCGACGTCTGGCTCGGCGCCGCGATCGTCCTGGCTGCCGCGTCGCTGGTGGTGGTCAGGTTCGTGGCACCGCTCCTCCTGGTCGGCATCGTGGCCGCGACCGCTGTGACGCGCGCCGACCGGATCAGCCAGCGCCTCACGTCGTACCGACGCCTGCTCGACGTCGGAGCCGCCGTCGTCGCCGCGCTGCTGACCGCCGTAGGGGTCGTACAGCTGACGGCGTCGGGCGAACCAACCGCCGCGAACTTCCCGTCGGTCCGGCTCCTCGACGCCATCCCGCCACGATGCGTCCTGCTCAACGAGTACGACGACGGCGGATGGATCAGCCTGCAGCGAGGTCCGGCGCTGCGCGTCTCGCAGGACGGCCGCAACGTGCTGTACGGCCGCGCCCTGCTCGGTCGTGAGCAAGCGTTGCTCGACGGTCGCGCCGGTGCCGCGGCCCTGACCGATTTCGGTGCGACGTGCGTACTGGCGAAGCCGGACGACGCCATCGTGCGTGACCTCGCCGCCGACCCACGGTGGGTGCTCGCCGCCCGTGACGCACGACGAGTGCTCTACGAGCGGACCGCGATCGCCGATCGGTGACGCCAGCCGCAGGGCGGCGTCCCTTAGGTTGACGCCGTGGCCTCCGACCCCGACGACGTGCGCGCGCTGGAGCAGCTCAAAGCGAGGTACTGCCGGACGCTCGACACCAAGGACTGGTCAGCCTTCCGGGAAGTCTTCGCCGACGACTTCGTCAGCGACACCTCGCAAGCAGGAGGCACGGTGATCGAGGGCGCCGATCGCTTCGTCGCCTTCGTCCACGCGACTTTGGCGAAGGCGGTCACGGTCCACCAGGTGCAGCAGCCGGAGCTCGAGGTGCTGTCGGCGACCTCAGCCAAGGGCGTCTGGGCGATGCAGGACGTCGTCAGGTTCGCGCCCGGCCTGACGCTGCACGGGTTCGGGCATTACCACGAGACCTACAAGAAGGTCGACGGGTCGTGGCGCATCGCGTCGTCGAAGCTGACGCGGCTGCGCGAGGAGATCCGGACCCCGCTGTTCGCCGTGTTCGTCTCGGACCGGCTGCGGCGGCGGCTGCAACGCTTGGCTGCCGACCGGGTGGGACGGGCCGGCGGATGACGGCGCCGGAACCTGCCGGTGCGAGCGCGCCGAGCGGTGGTCCCAAGCTGGTGATGGGCGCCAGCGGGTATCTCGGCTCTCACGTCGTCCGGCAGCTCGTCGCGCGGGGCGACGACGTGCGGGTGTGGGTGCGACCGGCGAGCTCCAGCCGGGCGTTCGACGGGCTGCCGGTGACGCGGTGTGCGGGCGAGCTCCACGACGACGATTCGATCGCCCGGGCGATGCAAGGCGTCGAAACCGTCTTCTACTGCATCGTGGACGCGCGACCGTCGCTCTACGACCCGGCTCCGCTGTTCCGGACGAACGTCGACGGGTTGCGTCACGCGCTCGACGCTGCGGTGGCCACCGGCGTACGACGCTTCATCTTCTGCAGCACCATCGGCACGATCGGTCATCCCGGCACGGGCTTCGCCACAGAGGACACCCCGCACGAGTGGGCGCATCTCGGCGGTCCCTACATCCAGTCCCGGCTGCAGGCCGAACGCCTCGTCCTCGCCTACCAACGCGAACGCGGCCTCGACGCGGTCGTCCTGTGCCCGTCGACCACCTTCGGGCCCGACGACTTCGGTCCGGTCGCGCATGGCCAGCTGATCAAGGCGGTCGCAGCGGGCCGGATGCCGGTCTACGTACGCCACCAGGAGATGGAGGTCGTCGGCGTCGAGGACGCCGCGCGGGCGTTCCTGCTCGCCGAGGCCCACGGCAGGTCAGGTGAGCGCTACATCATCTCCGACCGGATGATGACCTCGCGGGAGCTGCTGGCGACCGCGGCGGTGGCCGTCGGGCGCACGCCACCGCGCATCGGGCTGCCGCTGACCGTGATGAAGGTGGCGGGAAGGCTGGGCGACCTAGTGGGGCGCACGTTCAAGCGGGACGTCCCCCTGACGAGCGTCTCGGTCCGGCTGATGCACTTCATGCCGGCGCTCGACCACAGCAAGGCGACCCGTGAGCTCGGGTGGACGCCACGCCCCACCGTGGAAGCGATCCAGGCCCACGCCCGCTTCCACGCTCAACAGCTCACGTCGTAGCCCCGACCCTTTGCTTCGAGAACGGGCCGGGGCGGTGCGCGGCGAAGAAGCGCATGAGCCGCGGCAGGTAGTCGAGGAGGTCGCGGTTCATGTAGGGCTCGGTGTGCAGGCCTACGGCGTACTCGTGCCATCCGAAGTGGAGCCCCGCCGCGTCGGCGGCCTCCTTGAAGCATTCGTTCGACAGGTGCATGACCGCTTCCAGCCCGGCGCCGGCGGCCGCATCTGCAGGGTCGGTGAGGTCAGAGGGCGCGGGGACGCCGTCGCTCACGTAGAGGTCGACCTTCGTCTTGTGGAGCTTGGTCACGTTCGAGCCCGGGTCGTGTGCGCGCCAGTTCGCGGCATCGGTCACCGGATCGCCGAACGCAGCGAGAGGCTCCACCCCGTCCGTGGCGACGATGGCGGAGATGAGCGCGCTCGCGCCGGCCTCGCACACCGGGTTCTGGTAGACGTCCACCGCTCCCGAGAAGGCGGCGGCAGCCCCGAACAGGTCCGGGTGGCGGGCCGCGTAGGACAGCGAGCCGAACCCGCCCTGCGAGATCCCGACGATCGCCCGCTCGTCACGGCTTCGAAGCGTCCGGAAGTGGGAGTCCACCCACGGCACGACCTCTCGGGTGTGGAAGGTCTCCCAGTCAGCGGTGCCGAGCCGGGTGTGCTGGTCGACCCAGTTCGTGTACCAGCCGCCGCCGTCGGTGTTGTAGCCGCCGTCGACCGAGACGACGATGAGAGCGAGACCCTTGGTCGCCGCCAGCGTGTCCGTCTGGTCCACCCACTGGTCCGCCGTACTGTCCGTGCCCGGCAGTGCGTAGAGCACCGGGTAGTGGCGGTCGGGGTGGGCTGCGTATCCGGTCGGGAGGATGACGTCGATCCGCAGCGGCGTCTTGCTCGACATGCCCAGCGACGGCGTCGAGACCAGGTACTGCGTGACCCGAGGCGACTCGCGCTTGTGGCTGACCACGTGGATCGCCGCCGCGGTCCCCGCCTGCCGGGCGGCATCGCTGACCGCGATGGCATGCGTCCCGCCCAGAGCCAACGGAACCGCGATCAACGCCGCTACAGCGGTCGCCCGCAAAACGTTCACTCGTGCATGATCTCCAAACCGCGAGTTTGTGAAGGCGCAACGGTGGCGGGGCGCCACATTCCCTTCACAAACCGCGCGGCAGCGCACTTGCTAGACGTTGAAGCGAAACTCGACCACGTCGCCGTCGGCCATCACGTAGTCCTTGCCTTCGATGCGCGCCTTGCCGGCCGCGCGCGCTGCCGCGATCGAACCCGCCGCGACTAGGTCGTCGTACGACACGATCTCGGCCTTGATGAAGCCCTTCTGGAAGTCACTGTGGATGACACCAGCGGCTTCCGGGGCGGTCGCGCCGCGCTTGATCGTCCAAGCGCGCGACTCCTTCGGGCCGGCGGTCAGGTACGTCTGCAGACCGAGCGTCTCGAACCCGACCCGAGCGAGCGTCGCGAGTCCCGACTCGGGCTGGCCGTACTCGGCGAGCAGCTCGGCTGCGTCGGCCGCGTCGAGGCCGATCAGCTCCGATTCGAGCTTCGCGCTCACGAACAGCGCCGGTGCCGGAGCGACGAGGTCGGCCAGCTTGGCACGCAGCCCTTCGTCCGACAGGTCGGTGTCGTCGACGTTGAACACGTAGATGAACGGCTTGTCGGTCAGCAGGAACGACTCGCGCAGCGCCTCGCGGTCGAGGGAGGGGTCGCTGGAGATGGGACGACCCTCGTCGAGCACGGCGCGGGCGGCCTGTACGGCGGCGAGCTCCGCGCGCTTCTCGGGCCTCATCCGCGCTTCGCGCTCGAGCCGCTGCAGCCGGCTGTCGACGGTCTGCAGGTCGGCAAGGACCAGCTCGGTGTTGATCGTGGCGATGTCCTCCGACGGCTCGACGCGGCCGTCGACGTGCGTCACGTCGGGATCCGCGAAGGCCCGCACCACCTGGCAGATGGCATCCGCTTCACGGATGTGGGACAGGAACTTGTTGCCGAGCCCTTGCCCCTCACTCGCTCCGCGGACGATGCCGGCAATGTCGACGAACGTCACGGTCGCGGGCACGATCTTCGCGCTGTCGAACATCTTGCCCAGCACGTCGAGGCGGGTGTCTGGCACATTGACCACACCTACGTTCGGGTCGATCGTCGCGAACGGGTAGTTCGCCGCCAGTACGTCGTTCTCGGTCAGCGCGTTGAACAGCGTCGACTTCCCGACGTTCGGCAGCCCGACGATTCCGATCGAAAGACCCACAACTCCATTGTCAGGCACGCCCAAGGCACCCCAACCGGGTCACGGGCGCGTCGGTCGGGGATTTTGTCGGTGCGGCGCGACACGATTCGGTCATGGACGCCGCCGTCATCGCCACTCTCGCTCTGCTCGCCGGAGCGTTCATCGGGGCTGGGATCGCACGAGCGGCGACTCGGAGCCAGGTCGCCGCGGCGACCGGCGCCGCCCAGACCGAGCGCGCCGCGGTGGTCGCCGAGCGCGACCAGCTGCGCGCCGAGCGCGACCGGGCGGCGGCCGAGCGCGACCGACTGTCAGGCGAACGCGGCATCATCGTCGCCGAGCGCGACCAGCTGCGCGCCGAGCGGGATGCGGCCAGCCAGCAGCTCCACGTCGCGTCGGCACGCCTGGTCGAGGCACAGACGCTGCTGAAGAGCCAAGAGCAGATCGAGACTCAGCTGACGCAAACCTTCGCCCGCATGTCGACCGAGTCTCTCCAGGCGACCCACCAGCAGCTGCTCAACCTCGCCGACGATCGGTTCCGGCAAGCCGGCAAGCCCCTGAACGACACCCTCGGCAAGGTCGAAGCGCAGCTCCGCGAGATCGAGCACAAGCGAGCGGAAGCACAGGCCTCCCTCGCCGAGCAGATCCGGTCCGTCAGAGTGACCGGCGAGCAGCTTCGTACCGAGACCGCCTCGCTGGTCAGCGCGCTTCGCAAGCCGCAGGCCCGCGGACGCTGGGGAGAGCTGCAGCTGCGGCGCTGCGTCGAGCTCGCCGGCATGACCGACCGATGCGACTTCGCGGAGCAGGAGACGCTGAGCACCGTCGACGGCGCACTGCGGCCCGACATGATCATCCGGTTGGTGGGCGGCAAGAACATCGTGGTCGACTCGAAGGTCACCCTCGCCGCCTATCTCGAGGCGTATGAGGCGGCGGAGGACGCGGTCCGCGACGAACGACTCGCCGCCCATGCGCGTCACCTGCGTCAGCACGTCGACTCGCTCGCCGCCAAGTCGTACTGGGCACAACTCTCGCCGGCCCCCGAGTTCGTGGTGCTGTTCGTGCCGGGCGACTCGTTCCTCGCGGCAGCCCTCGACCAGGACCCGGCGCTGCTCGACTACGCCTTCGACAGGCGGGTGCACATCGCCTCGCCGACCACCTTGATCTCGGTGCTGCGGACGGTCGCGTACGCCTGGCAGCAGGAGGCGCTCGCCAAGAACGCGCAGGCGGTCTTCGACCTCGGCAAGGAGATGCACGGCCGCATCGGCACGTTCGCGGGCTACATGAACACCGTTGGCAGCCAGATCTCCAAGACGGTCGACGCCTACAACAAGGCCGCGGCGTCACTGGAAGGGCGGCTGCTCGTGACCGCCCGGCGGTTCAACGAGCTGAACGTGGTCGACAACGAACTGCCCGAGGCGACCGTCGTGGACAAGTCCGTCATTCCGTTCAGCAAGCCGGAGCTCACCGCGCCCGCCGAGCCGATCCGGGTCGTCGAGATCGGCTCGACCGAGCGCCTCGAGGACTACGGCATCGACGCCGGCGCCGAACGCGAACCGGACTGGCGCACCGGCTCCTGACCGCTTGGTCCCCTAACACTCGGCAGCCGGCTTGCCGATGATTCCCACGTGAGCGAGCCGTTCGAGCCGATTCAACGGCGCGACCCGTTCGCTGGGATCAACACCGGCGGCCAGAAGCCGTCCCTCGAAGGCCGCGACACGCTCGCCTGGGCGATGGCCGAGCTCGCGCCGAAGAAGAAGCCGCCCAAGCCGCAGAAGTGGTGGCAGAAATACCTCAAATGGTGGCTGAAGCGGCCGAAGCTGCTGGTGCTGTTCCTGATCGCCGATTTGGTCCTCGGCTCGATGGGCTGGCATTACCTGTTCCGATCGAACCCCGGCGCGGCGACGGGCGCCGTCGACGCCACACTGCGCGACCTGTCGCATCGCAACTGGACCGGGGTCTACGACTCGTTGTGTCGCGACGACCGTGCCCAGATCGACGAAAGCGACCTGGCGGTCGCCGGCGACGCAGCGTTGCAGCAGCTCGGGTTGGGCCTCGCGCGCTGGACGGTGACCTCGGTCAGGACCATCCACCAGTCGCTGGGTCCGGTGACTCTGCCGGGGGTGCAGGTCTCTGGTCAGCTCTACCCGCTGACTGGCGCTCCGAGCGCGTTCACCGTCGTCGTCGTCCACGAGGTGCCCGGCGGCTGGCACGTCTGCATGTCGGCCGGCGGCTTCAGCATGCTGGGCTACACCCAGCCGCTCGGCACCGGCTTCACGCCGTAGTGGCCGTCCCGGTCGCCGG